>CAYPGH010000037.1:0-6222 GCA_964410475.1 uncultured Candidatus Saccharibacteria bacterium | reverse complement strand
ATATTATGACACGAGACGACGGGAAAAACTGTGCCTGTCCCCCGCATCTCTGTCCATATAAGAAGCCTGGTAATTAAAAATATGACAAAGAAACTCTTGAGTGGAATCTACTCTTTCCAAATTCCGACCGAGTGGAAAATTCAGCATAATGAAGACGGATCGACGGCAGTATTTAATCCGAGCGGTAAAGGTGCTATAACCATCTCTTCTTATTCTTCTTCAATTACGCCAGATCCTGTAAGCGCATTAGAAAAATTTGTGAAAGGTAAAGGGGTTGTGAAAAGTAGAAAAATTGGCCAATTTAATGCTGCAGAGTCCCAATACGAAGATGCGACAAATGAAAGTCTTGTCGTTGTGTATGCGGTTACGGTTAGTCATGACAATCAACTGTTGTTAATTTCTTATAATTCGAAGAAAGAGGATTTTTCTCAGGATGAACTCAATCTGGTAAAAAGAATTGTTGAGACAGTAGCATTTAACAACCCACGAGCATAACTATTCTGCCAGGCAAGGCGGTCTCTTATGGTCCGCTATCTCCACAAAAGGTAAAAATATATGAGCTACAAAATTATACGTCCTCCATTACATGGGAATTTTGACCTTCCTTCAAAAGAAACTTTATTAGGCCTCAAGCCTGGTGATATCGTAAAAATAATGTTTCAAGCTGGAGATGAGCCAGCAGAGCGAATGTGGGTAAAAGTTACCAAACGGGCAGATGATAGCCAGTGGTATGGAGTTCTCGATGATGATCCTGTTGGTGAGAATTTAAAGAAAAGTATAGTGGCGGGAAGTGAGGTGAGCTTCCATCCCCTGGATATAATTCAACTTTTCCCGTAACTTCTGTCTATGCCGCGTTCTTCACGGTTAGTAGCCTGCACCGGCAATCGGGCATAAATACGTGATTGTTTGGAAGGAACGGGGACAGGCACGGAACGGGGAACGGAACGGGGACAGGCACAATTAAATCGGGAAAAGTGTTGTATAGATTAGAACATGAAAAATCAGAATATATTGTATCTGTCCACAATACTTCAAATAATATGAAATATCCAACCGAAACATTAGAATAACGGGGACAGGCACAGTTAATCCCTAAAAACTGTGGTACAGTATTTTAATGATTCGTGTAGCACGAGTCGATGTTGGTGATCATGTGTATCACGTCATCAATCGCGCCGTTGGTCGATTACGTATCTTCGACGATCGTAACGATTACGAACTCTTCCTCTATCTCCTCCATGAAGCAAAGGAGATGATTGGCATGCGTATTCTCGGCTATGCGCTCATGCCAAATCACTGGCATCTGCTTTTGTATCCAGCGAACGATGGAGACATGAGACACTTCATGCATTGGCTCACGAATGCTCACACGCGGAAGGTACATACACTCACAGAAACCATCGGTACAGGCCCACTCTATCAAGGTCGCTACAAATCGTTTCTCACCAAAACAGATTACCACCTCCTCACAGTGCTAAAATACATTGAGCGTAATCCTGTGCGAGCAAAGCTCTCAAGAAATGCTGAATCGTGGCAGTGGGGGAGCGCGTGGCTTCGTTTGAACGGCACAAAGAAGCAGAAGGAACTTCTTTCTGAATCTCCTGTCGACTTACCACGCAACTATCGCTCGTGGATCAACACGCCGGATTCTCCAAAAGATCTTGATTCACTACGCACCTCGCTGAATAGAGGCGCGCCGTTTGGCGACATGCGCTGGGTTGAGCAGATGGTCGATACATACAAGTTGGCATCAACAATACGAGTTCCGGGAAGACCTGTGAAAGCAATATTATGACACGAGACGACGGGAAAAACTGTGCCTGTCCCCCGCATCTCTGTCCCCCGCATCTCTGTCCTTGGTATCGCGATTGTCCCGGTGTTGCGCAGGTCGCAAATGTTGATGAATGCAGGACGGCGCTGTCCAAAGTTGAATCAGGGGGATTAAAATCCACTCCCGACGGGGTAATTTCTTTTCTGGCGGCGCTTGGCAACGTGTCATTACGGGCTTTTATTCATGACCAAATCGGTCAAAGTGAGAACATTAGTGGCGCAGAGTCGTTTCAAAACATCGCGCGTAAACTCAAAAGCGCACTCAATTAGTGCTTATCGTATGACGCAAAACACTTTCTTCGAAATAGCGAGACAGGAGTTTTTCTCGACTTCAATGAAAAATATCACCCTTTCTAAAAAGGGAAAAAAGAAACTGCCTGATGCGGAGGACAAAGAGATCGCGAAAGAAATTATTCGCATTCACACAAAACTCAAAAAGATGTTGATGGCTGACGGCGAATGGAAATGGATCAATGAGAATAAGAAACCTGGCTATATCAGAGCATTACAACAAGGCGACCCCGAGGCGCTTGCCGCTATTCTCGCCAACGTTTTCCAGGAGGACGCTTCATACGGGTTTTATACGTATGATACCGACTCGTTAAAGGCCTCCATGATTTCCGACCTCAATATATGGAGGGAGTTCACTGAACGAGACGACATATCCTCTCTCGCTATGCCGGATGTGGGGAGAGCTCACGGAATTATTGTCGACGGCACGCGTATCGCCCCATTCCAGCCGCGGCATGATTATTATGCTCTGAAAGTCAAGTCTCTTGGACCAAAGACCGTTCTTGAAATAGGCGGAGGATACGGAGGATTGGCGCTTCAGTTGTCGCGGCGAGCCAAAGTAAGATACATAAACTGTGATCTGCCGGAAACTCTGTATGTAGCGTACTACTTTCTGAAGAAGGTCGGACTGAATGTACAATGGGCGATCGATACATGGCCCGATGCTCCGATTGTGTTTGTTCCCACGAATCGAAGGTGGATGATACAAAAAGCGGACCTTGTTTTTAACGGCCTCTCGTTCTCGGAAATGAGCAAAGAAACTGTAGACGACTACTTTGAATTAATAAATCACATTTGGAAACCTCGATACATATTCCACCAAAACAGCAACGTTCTTCTTTTTCCCGACTCCCCAAGACATATTGAAGTTCTAGCGCGGGATTTCCCTATTGATAAAAAGTATAGAGAGATTTACCGCGCCATTTCTCCGTGGCAGGGGGGTGGCGGAAGGTACCGCGAGTACCTATATGATCGAGGTACGGGTATTGACTCCTGATGTTTTTAATGTGATAAGTAAAGGTCAGACATCATGAATTCGTACGCCCTTAGTGATAAGACAGTCTTCATTACTGGTGCTCTAGGCCAAATTGGTAGAGCTGTGGCCTTGCACTTGCTCTCTCATGGGGCATTCGTCTATATTGGCGACAAGGAGAAAAAAATCAGTAACGATCTCGAGAAGAATCTGCGACGCGCGACATTCAAAAACTTTCAGTATATCTCGATCGACGTGACGAACGAAAAATCGATACAAACCGCGCACAAGAAGCTGGCGCGGCCTATCGACATTCTCATCAACTGCGCCGGCATCGGCGTGTACACGCCATTTGAGGCGCGCTCAACAGAAGATCTCGACAAAGTGTACGCAGTAAATCTCAAAGGCGCTATTCTTTGCTCCAAGGTTTTTTCTGCCGACATGATAAAGAGAAAGAGCGGCCGTATAATAAATTTCGGATCAATATACGGCATTGCGACACCTGATTTCAAAATATATGGCAACTCCGGTCGCAACAGCTCAGAGATCTATGGAGCTACAAAAGCAGGCGTCATACACGTGACGAAATATCTTGCGGCTTATCTGGCAGAGCATAATATCCTTGTGAATTCGATAAGTCCCGGCGGAGTGTTCAATCATCAGGATCCCAATTTTGTCCGAAAATACAAGGCAAAAACACCTCTTGGGAGAATGGCCGAGCCGGAGGATCTAACGGGACTTATCGCGTTTCTTTGTTCGGATGATGCTCGATATATCACCGGTCAAAATATTGCGGTCGATGGCGGATTTACGCTATGACAAAAAATCGTCGACAGGTATACGTACTCGGAGCGGGTATGAGCGGTTTGGCGACCGCACTCCGGCTTGCGGAGCTTGGTGTTGACACGATCCTTATAGAAAAAGAACGTAAGGTCGGTGGACTTGCGGGGAGCTTCGCGTGGCGCGGGTTCAAGAATCTGGATTACGGTCCGCACATCTATCACACGCCTGACAAAGAGTTGGAGAGGATATGGGAGAAAGAGTATGGCGATCTTTTTCATAAGAATGAGTTTTGGGGTAAGAACGTGAAGGGCGAGAAATTCGATCAGTATTTCGATTATCCGCTCTCATTCGAGTCACTAAAGAAATTCCCGACGGATATGAGAAAAAAGATCATGCACGAGCTCTCGCATCTCGACGAGACGAAGCTCGCTAAAGCGAGGAGCTATGCGGAATACGTGCGCTAATTAGTCGGTCCCACACTCATGGAATATTTCTTTATCCGGTATCCGCAAAAATTGTGGGGAGTTTCAATCGATAAGATGACCGCAAACTGGGCGCCAAAAAGAGTGAAATTCAGGACGAAAGACGAGCACTTTCATGCGGGACAGTGGAGCGCCGTGGGGAAATACGGTTCGGGTGCTGTGATGGAGCGCATGGCGCAGATGTACAAAAAAGCGGGCGGCAAACTTTTGCTTGGTGCTACTGTTACCGGTATCGAGCATTCGAACGGTCTCATCAAGAAAATCGTTCTTGGGAAGAAAAAAATCGTTGTTTCGCGGAATGACATGGTCGTTTCAACGATACCGATACCGACGTTCGCCGCATATCTCGGCATTAAGAACAAGTTGAGATATCGTGGTGCGAAGCTGGTGTTTGTGGCTCTTAAAAAAAAGACGGCCATTCCGGACAAGTTCAATTTTCTCTATTATGATGCGCCGGATATTCTATTCCATCGCGTGAGCGAGCAGAAGAAATTCTGCGCGTTCGAATTCCCGAAAGACAGAACAGTTCTTTCGTGCGAGATCGCGTACACAAAGGGGGACACGCTCGACAAAACCGATGAGAAAAGAATATCGGCACGGGTTATGAAAGACCTCATCACAGTTGGTCTCGCAAGAAAAGAAGAGATAGAAGATACAATGGTGATCTCACTGCCGTACGTGTATCCGCTTTTAGTGCGCGGGAGCGAGCAGGAGCTTGTCGACGTTAAAAGCCGTCTTGGGGCATATAAACAGCTCTACCTTCTCGGGACGAGCGGCGATTTCCGCTATGACGATCTGCAAGTGCTCTATCTTCGCGGGACCGATCTCGCGGAGCGTCTTGCGAGAGGTGAAAGCGAAGAGGAACGGGAGCTTGTCAAAGACAATACTTCCTTTGAATTCAATCAATCAGTTGCTCTCGGCAGGTGCATTGTTTCCTCGGACAGCCCTGCGTTCATCATTGCCGAAGCGGGACTCAACCATAACGGCAGTCTCAAACTAGCGATTGAACTTATTGACGCGGCTAAGAACGCCGGATGCAGTGCCGTAAAGTTTCAGACGTACAGTGCGGGCGGAAGAGTTTCGCGCGCAGTAAAGGGTAATCGTTATGCGGAAGAACTCATCGATCTCGAAGAATCAACGTTCAACATGCTTAAGCGCCTTGAATTGAGCAAAAAACAGCATGAGAAACTTTTCGCCCATGCGAAAAAGCAAGGCATTGAGATATTCTCGACGCCGTTCGATCTTAAGAGCGTTGATATGCTCGAGAACCTCGGGGTCTCATTCTACAAGATTTCTTCGATGGATCTGGTGAATCTCCCGCTTATCAAGAAAGTCGCCGAGACGGGAAAGCCCCTAATCATCTCGACCGGCATGTCGACTTTGGGCCAGATAGAGGATGCGGTCGGTGTCGTCCGCGACGCGGGGAATCCGAATCTCATTCTTCTCCACTGCATCTCAAGCTACCCGGCGGCGGCGCAAGATATGAATTTGGCCGTCATGGATACGCTCAAAAAGGCGTTCGGCGTTCCTGTCGGTCTCTCTGACCATTCTATCGGTATCACGGTCGCTTCTGTTGCGCTTGCTCTCGGGGCGAGTGTAATAGAGCGGCATTTTACGCTCGACAGGTTCATGGAAGGACCCGACCACATCCTCTCGTCTGATCCCGACGAGATGAAAGAGCTCGTGCGTGTAAGCCATCTCGTCCCTCTCATCAAAGGTTCGCCCGAGAAGGTCATTCTGGGAAGCGAGCGTGAGACCATCAATCGCTTCAAGAAGTGCCTTTACGCCGCGGTCGACATACCGGTAGGCAAGAAGATCACGGAGAGAATGATCGCAGTAAAAGGCCCGGGCGGAGGGATATTG
>CAYPGH010000036.1:0-6605 GCA_964410475.1 uncultured Candidatus Saccharibacteria bacterium | reverse complement strand
GTCATGATTATGCGTGCCGTTTTTCCGCGATAGAGACGGTGCCAAAAGATAGTCCGTGTGCCGACTTTGGTTCTGATGTAACGAAACGCAGAGCCGGGCAACCAAGCTCTGTCAAAGAGACCCTTGAGGATAGTGGGCATTCCGACCCACCAAACGGGATACGCGATTACGAAGTGATCGGACGCATTAAGTAATTCGCAAAAACGATTAAGATCTGGTTCGAGTTCTTGTATTTCATTGTAACCTTTGTGGAGAATGGGATCGAATTTCATCTCGCCTATATTTAAACGCGATACATCATGTCCCGCCTCGCGCGCGCTTGATTCATACGCATCCACAAGCGTTCCACATATACCGCTTTTAACCGGATGACCCAAAAGTATCAGTATCTTCTTTTTCATAATATCCGCACACTAGATGTTAGTATAGTTGCCCATGTTTTCGTGATTTGATAGACCTTTGCCCGTACGAACCACAACAAATGGTACGCACGCTGACCGATACTGTGCATGCAACAAAAACATAATACCAAAGTTAGAGCGCGAACATATTCATTGATTGTCGAATTCGCCGGCTTCTGCGCGCTTTCCTATCGTTCCGAGTACGAATGCTCGCAGAGTTTTCATACTGAAATAGAAAGCACTCATAAAAACGAAAGCTAAAATTTGGCGTAAGATAAATTCTTCCCATGTACTCATTTTGTAATCGAACAAAGCCCATGTTTCGTAAATAAGCATTCCTACACCTGCGGCAATAGCGCTGGCGATAACTACATTCTTTTTGCGCGGATTCATGAAAGCCGCGACTGCAATCAATACGAGAGCCCCAAGTACCACAAACGGCAATGCGATACGCAAGTTGTTTGTGTAAAACGGGGCCGTAAAAGACATCACCGCGGCGGCAATAACAAACAGTTGGCGCACAATGTTGCCATAATAGTGCGGCACTGAGGATTCCATTTGAGTGCGTTGCGGAGGAATAACCATGCTCCACAATAGTAGCGCATTTACGAGGCGTGACAATCACTTCTGTGGATGCGCAATTATGCGCATTACAGCATCCATGTCATCCTGCGCGTCGAGTTTATTCCGCTTTTCTCGGTCACATCGCACACATCGATGCACAAGCGTGTATTCCGGACTCGCCCCCTCGAGAGCAACGGGTTCCATCAAAGCGCCGCAATCCGCGGCGCGGTCTCCCGGATTCACATCTACATGCTTACTCCACAGACATTTCGGACAATGGTTTGTGTAGCCATCTCCCTTAACAAGAGCGCTACAACGCTCGCAATCAAAGTCTTCGATGCGACGCTGGAATTTCTTTATCATTCTATTGCACGAACACTGATGCCGATTGCTCTATCGAATGGCCATCCGTATATGCTGTGCACTGAAGAGTGAAGTTCCACACACCGGATTCGGCCGAAGTGTTTGTCGCGATGACCTTTGAACCCTCATTTCCTTGCGCAATAACAGACGCCGTATTCTCTCTGTTCCGCAATAGCAGATTGCATGGCGCGCTCGCACTCATACCAACAGAAGACCACGAGACGACGAACGACTTCCCTTTTGCAATTTGAGCAGGCTCCGCAATAATATTCGCGACGGCCTGTACGGGCGGGCCAGAGACCTGTGGTTCTGTCTCTACCGGAAGAAGGGCGCGTAAGAGCGCTTGAGCGGGAGATATTTGAGAGGATGGCTGTGTTTGAGTCGGATACGTTTGAGATGGCTGTACTTGAGTCGGAGATATTGGAGAGGAAGGTTGTTCTTGAGGGTATTGCCTAGTCCCTTGATTAACAGGAAGAATTGTCTGACCGTTATTCGAGACACTCGATGGCGTCCTGTTGAATAGAGATGAGAAGAGCTGTGTGATGCTACCCCCTAAGGTGCCTTGCGTTGTCGCTCCCACAGGAATGGCGTTGTTAATAAACGGGCTCATGTTGGCAAATGGTGAAGTGCCTGATCTATAAATACTTGCGGTGCCGGCGAATGGTATTGCATTATTAAACGACGCATTGAACAACTGGGCATATCTCCCAACGGTCGTTCCAAGAATATCGCTGGCATTTGAATTTCTCAAAGCACCCGTCCCTCCAAACCACACTTTAGCGGCATTCTCGTATCCACCATACTTCTGAACGTACTGGGAGAATTTATATTCAAATACCGACTCCTGCGCTTCGGGGCTACTAACGAATTGCTGTGGAGTAAGAGCTTGACCCAACGCTTCTCTTGTCCATGAAGGAATATTACGGCCCATTATCTGATACTTCCCATAGGCATAGTCACCACTTTTCGTTTTTGGCCCTATCTGATCGTATCGCCCTCCGCTTTCAATGCCCGCAATTGCTTGTTTGGCTCGATCCAGATCCGCAGGATTGATTCCAGTGCCGAATGTATTCATGGGTCTCACGGCTAGATCGCCTGAAGTACCAACTATGTCTTTACTAATACCCTCGTTCGAAGCAGTCAATCGCACAACATCGTTAGTTAGATCCGTATTGAGTTTAAGTTCCTTTGATATCCTTTCCGCCTCGGCCACGTCGCCTTTTTTTATTGCTTCGTTCAGTTGGGTCGCAAGACTTTGGTTTTCCTTCACTACCTGTTCTGCATTCTCCCGTCCTATAGTTGGCGTGAGTGCATCCACGAGAGTTTGATTACCATCCAATGGAACATCAGTTCTCTCGGGAGCTTTTTTTAATTCCTCTAACTTCTTCAAATCTTCCGATAAACCTGCTGTGTCGTGATCCTTCATCTTGCCGAATGCAGAATCCACCAGTTCTAGTAATTCATCATCACAACGTGATTTTGGACCAATGGTTTGCTTTTTAAGGCCGGCTAATTTATTCTCTTCCACCGCAATAGTTATCCTCGGCTCGTTCTTTTGGGTCGGAGGACATCCTCGACCTTCAGCCGCCGGATTCTCCTTATTTTCAGGCTTGCACAGGTCGGAAGCACTGGTCGTCACAATCAATACAGGCACCATTAGACCTTTAACGGTTAAGGATGAGTTTAGGTCATAGCATGCGCTCGGACAACTCGATATTCTCTTAAAAATTTTGTTGGCCTCATCAGGCGAGGTGCTAAAAGGAACTTCAACAATCTTCGGTTGACTGGTGCTAGGATCTATTTCGCCGGGAGTAGCATTGGGGCAAAAATCGCTTTTGAGCGGTTGCGCAGCAAAGACCATTGTGGCGTTCGCAAAGAATAAAACCGAACTTAGCAAGATAACAACTGTTGGTTTTGCCATTGTCGTTCATTGTACCCTCCTCGAAGCGATGCGACACAGAGATATGTTGAAAACCCGCACACTAACTTTGATATAATTGAAGCCGTGTTTTGGAGTTCTTCGTTTGCGTCCAGGGAAAATCGAGATACTGATTCTAGTTAATTGACGCTAAACACAATGCCGAAGTTGGTGTGCGGGCAGGCCCGCCTTAGAGAAGCACAACTGCGCGATTGTTAGAGCACTCTAGTATGCCGTTCTCAATTGAGTATTTTTTTGTACCGTCTTCACGACGAACAGTTATGACGCCCTTCTTTAGGGTCGTAACCAGCGGCTCGTGATGGGCAAGGATAGTAAACTCTCCCGCGGACCCTGGGAACGTCGCGGAAATTGCCGGACCTTCATAACGCGTCTCCCCCACCGAAGCGATTATGAGGTGGAATGTTTTAGCACTCATAGTTTACAGTGAACGGTTTACGGAAATGTTATGTCTGAATATCACTATCAACTGTCAAATATTAACTTCCGTTATGATACCTTTCATATAAAAAGCCTGCTCATTCTGTGCGTCATGCTTGCCATCAAGAATCTCACCAAAGCTACGAACCGTGTCTGCGAGTGATACATATTTCCCCTTTGCGCCAGTGAAGGCCTCTGCAACCGAGAAGGGCTGTGAGAGGAACTTTTGAATTTTACGTGCGCGGTAGACAAGCTGTTTGTCTTCATCAGAAAGTTCCTCAATACCAAGAATAGCGATGATGTCTTGCAAATCCTTGTATCGCTGAAGGACGCGACGCGTTTCGTTGGCCACACGGTAATGTTCTTCTCCGACGATTTCCGGCGTGAGGGCTGTTGAGCCAGACTCAAGCGGATCGATGGCCGGGTAAATGCCGAGGGACGCGAGCTGGCGCGAAAGCACAACGGTGGAATCTAGGTGTGCGAATGTCGTAGCAGGCGCAGGGTCGGTGAGGTCGTCGGCGGGGACATAAATTGCCTGTACCGAAGTTATAGAGCCTTTAGTCGTTGAAGTGATTCGCTCCTGCAAAAGCCCCATCTCTGCGGCGAGAGTTGGCTGATAACCAACCGCTGAAGGAACTCGACCAAGGAGCGACGAAACTTCGGAACCGGCTTGCACAAAACGAAACACGTTGTCCATGAAGAAGAGCACGTCTTTGCCTCCTTCATCGCGGAACGCTTCAGCCATGGTAAGACCTGAAAGCGCAACGCGCGCACGAGCACCTGGCACTTCATTCATCTGTCCGAAGACTAGTGCCGTCTTTTCCAAAACGCCTGATTCTTTCATTTCATGATAGAGGTCATTACCCTCGCGTACGCGCTCGCCTACCCCAGCGAAAACGGAGTAACCGCCGTGTTCACTCGCGACATTGTGAATGAGTTCCTGTATGAGAACCGTTTTCCCTACTCCTGCACCTCCGAAAAGACCCACCTTGCCACCCTTGATGAATGGCGCCAAAAGATCAATTGCTTTGATACCTGTCTCAAATAGCTCCGCTTTGGTGCTCTGGTGTATGAATTCCGGTGGGTCGCGATGTATGGGAAGTCGAGCGGCGTTCTTGGGTGCCTCCTGTCCATCTATTGGGTCGCCGACGACATTAAACATCCTACCCAGTGCTGCTTCGCCTACTGGAACATTGATAGGACCTCCCGTGTCTGTCACTTCCAAACCACGCGGGAGTCCTGCCGTATCCTGCATAGAGATACAGCGCGCGCGGTTCAACCCGAGATGCTGAACGACCTCAAGCGTCAATACCTCATCCTTGCTTTTACGGCCGGGATGCTTCACGTGGAGCGCATTCTTGATGGAAGGAAGCCCCGAAATCTGTCCGTCTTCCGGTGCCTCAAACCGTACGTCGACGACCGGTCCGATTATCTGAGTGATGATGCCTGTAGTCATATTGTGAGCGGATTATACCCCGTGAGATAAGAAAAACAATTTGGCCAGGCGTTGCATATTTTCTTCTGAAAATCTATTAGTAAATATTCTCGCGACCGATTATCTCATGGGGCGTAGCCCCGTGAGATAAGAAAAACAATTTGGCCAGGCGTTGCATATTTTTTTCTGAAAATCTATTAGTAAATATTCTCGCGACCGATTATCTCATGGGGTTATAGTCGATTTTATGAAAATTGCTAAACTTCTTTCTTATCGCCAAAATCGACGATGCTGTTTAGAAAGGCATTAAATGCATCTCTTTGGCTCGTATCCAGAGAGTATTCCAATATTTTATCGCGAAGCGTCCTAACAAAGAACATTCCTATCTTTTCATCCATTGTTTTTTCACTGTAAGTTTTACTTCGGTCGAGAACATCTTGTTTAAAGTCATCGATAGAAACATCGAGTGCTTCAAGTATAATCCCTTGCAATTCATCATCCAGTTCGTTATCGCCCTTCACTAAAAAACGTAATTCTTCGACAATATCGTTGAACCTCGCTGCTTCAGATACCTTTGGAGCCTCGTTGGGAAATTTAGGTGCACCTGAAAATCTTCCTTCATTCATATCTATTTCATCGACTCAATGCCGCTCGTAATCTCGGACACCTCGCGTGTGATTGCCGCCTGACGCACTCTGTTGAATGTGCGCGTCAATTCCTTCACCATGTCACGCGCCTTGTCTGTCGCGTTCTTCATGGCGACCATGCGTGCGCTGTGCTCGGACGCTTTGGATTCAAGAAGCTTATGGAAAACAGCGACGTTGGTTAGCTTCGGAATGAGCGCCGCGAGTACCTCGTCGGCATCCGGTTCGATGGTATATGCGGCAACTGCGCCGTTACCTTGCCGCTCTTCCGAATACTTGCCGCGCTCCGGCGTAATGGAGGCGATGATGTGTTCCATGATTTTTAGCGATATGGGCAGGATTTTGTGGACAGCGGCCTCTTGCTCGAACGTGGAGCGAAAATCCGTGTAGGCAATCCGCACCTCACGCGTTTTGCCGCTCTCCTGCAAGCGAACTACCTCGTCGGTTATGAGACTAAATTGATCCTCATCTATACCGTCGGATATGTTCACATGATGCCGCATCACTTCGAAGCCGTTTCGCAACGCGAATTCATGTCCGCGGCGTCCTAAGCAGATAAACAACAGCTCCTCCGGAAGAAGATTCTCTTCGACAATGAACTGTTCCGTTTTTCTAAGAACGGAGCTGTTGAGACTACCCGCAAGACCTTTGTCGCTTGTTATGAGAAGAATCGCGACTTTTCCTTCTTTTCTTTCTCGCGTAAGCGGATGGTTCTCCGCATTAAAACTGCCCATCACGCTTCCGAGCATACGTAGAGCAGCGCGTGCATACGGCCGTGCAGTAAGCGCGCGCTCCTGGCTTTTTCGCATCTTCACAGCCGAAACCGCCTCCATCGCGCGCGT
>CAYPGH010000035.1:0-6762 GCA_964410475.1 uncultured Candidatus Saccharibacteria bacterium | reverse complement strand
GTGGACAAATGAGTACTCATATTGCAGACAATGTTATAATGTCCAATGATGAGATCTCGTCTACGTGAACAAGCCATTCTTTTGCGAAAAGAAAAACGATTAAGCTATTCCGCTATCGTGAAGAAACTTAAGGTACCCAAAAGCACTCTCGGCTATTGGTTGTCGGAACTACCCTTGTCCGAAGCAGAAATAAAACGATTACGCCAGGCTGGTTGGCAAAAGGGAGAAGCAGCACGAGAGCGCTTTCGGAATACCATGCGATTGAAAAAAGCGAGGGCGGTAGGAGACGTGTATAAACAAATGGAGCAAAAAATTCTACCTGTTAGCTTCAGAGATTTATTTGTTGCGGGGCTAATGTTGTATGTGGGTGAGGGGGATAAGCGGAATAAATACCGAATTTCATTAGCGAATAGCGACCCATTCGTATTAGTCTTTTTCACGAAGTGGCTCATGAAGTTTCTTCGCATACCAAAGGAAGACTTCAGATTTGGTCTCCATCTGTACTCCAATATGAACATTGCTAGAGAGCGGAAATTTTGGCAAGATACGTTGGGTTTTGGGGCGGAGAGTTTCTATAAGGACCAGGTTCGTACGGTAAGTATGGCCTATTCTTACTCCGAGGGAAACAGGCACGGGACATGTACAGTCTATGTTGTCGGCTCAAAGCTTAAGACAGAAATCATGCAGGCAATAAAGGTGTTGTCTGATAATGCGCGTTTAGCTCAGTGGTAGAGCACGTCACTGATAATGACGAGGCCGTAGGTTCGATCCCTACAACGCGCACCGCGTATAATTGAGAACATGAATCCTGTTAGAAATCGCGAACGACATAACGAGCATTATCACAAGGTCAAGGTTATACTTCATAGCGTCTTGGGGTACGAAAACGATACCGTTTCCGCGTCCTATTTCTAACGGGATGAATTACAGAATAATCGGCGGCAAGAAACTTTCAGGCAAAGTGGAGACCAACACGTCAAAGAATGCCGCAGTGGTGCTTCTTGCCGCTTCGCTTTTGAATCGCGGCACTACGACCCTAAAGCGTATGCCGAAGATAGAGGAAGTGAAGCGCCTCATTGAGGTATTGCGATCAATCGGCGTTCAGGTTGAGTGGACGAATGGTGATGTGAAAATTACACCGCCGAGTAAAATCGATCTTGCGAAGATTGACCGAGTAGCCGCCGAGAAAACCCGTTCGATCGCACTTTTTATTGCACCCTTGGCGCACCTTCTAGGCACTTTTGATCTACCGGCACCTGGCGGGTGTAATCTTGGAAAAAGAAGTTTAGGGTCGCACATTGATGCGCTCGCGCGCCTCGGTATTATTGTTTCCGGAAACGAGGAAGCACACACTTACAGCGTAGAATCGGTGAAAAAGAGAACCGCGGAAATTATCATGCACGAGGCAAGCGACACGGGGACCGAAAATGTTTTAATGTCGGCCGCGCTCATTCCGGGCATGACGACGATTAAATTTGCATCGGCGAATTATCAAGTGCAGGATTTATGCGTTTTCCTCAAACAGTGTGGAGTTGTTGTAGAGGGGATCGGCACTACAACGCTCGTCGTTCACGGAGTGGAGAAGATAGAAGCAGAGATTACGGGCTACCCAAGCGAGGATCCGATAGAGTCAATGTTTTTTATATCGCTCGCCGCGACGACACATTCGAAACTATCCGTCAGCCGTTGCCCAATTGATTTTCTCGAGCTTGAGCTCTCGACACTCGAGAGTATGGGTTTTCATTACACGCGCTCGAAACAATACCTTTCGGAGAATGGCCATACTAAGCTCGTTGATCTTGTCTTAGAAGACGGTGAACTTCATGCACCCCCCGAAAAAATTGCAGCCCGCCCATACCCAGGCATCAACATCGATAACTTGCCGTTTTTCGTTCCTGTCGCAACACAGGCGAAAGGAGAGACTCTCGTTAATGACTGGGCATACGAGGGACGAGCGAAATATTATCTTGAAATGAATAAACTCGGCGCGAACGTAGAACTTCTTGATCCCCATCGAGCACTGATCAAGGGTCCGACTTTGCTACGGGCGGCTTCTATTGAAGCACCTCCAGCGCTCCGCCCCGCGACCCTTCTTCTCATTGGAATGCTTGCCGCCGAGGGTGAATCAATGTTGAGCAACGTCTATCCGATAAGTCGTGGATACGAAAATCTGCACGAGCGGCTCAAACAGCTCGGTGCTTCCATTGAAGCGGTGGAATAAATCTCTTTCGCGTGGTATGCACAGTGACGCTACCACGCACAGACGTGGCGCGGATCGATTATACGAATGAGGCGGCATTCGATCACAACATCGCGTTTTAAGCCGGTAAATGGATCAACTAGCATCTGTGATGTGAGCTGTCGCATGTAAGATAAGACATCAATCTGTTCGGCCTTGTTGAATGCATACGCAGATTCAAGAAACGGCGTATCGAGGGTGTTTATGGGTACTGAATTATCGTGTTCCGTCGGGAATGCAAAAAGCAGACCACGAATAAGCTCTTGGATGCGTACTGGTGCATCTAAAAACCGATCTCGGATTACATCGGCAAATAGCGACGAAATTTCAGAGTCGGGAAGTGGATGAAAGATCAGCGGATGATTCGCGCAAACAAATCCGAGGTAGGCGGTATTAAGATATAGGTATACGCACTGATCGAAGCTTTCTTCGAGTGTACGGGTCATGATGTCGAAACCCCTTCTGCTCAACTGCATATCGATCCATCCGACGAACACGCCATGCTCGGAAAGGCGTGAGGAAGCGAGGTCAAACACATCCTTCGTCCACAATTTGTTTGCCGAAAAGTACAGCGGACTCGTAACTGAGTTAATAATCGCATCATATGTGGTAGTGCTTTCAAGTAATGTAATAAGGCCATCCTGAATGTCAATCGAGACATTCTTTTTTTCAAGCACATTTTCGTTTTCGACATGCAGTGCCTGCGCGATTCCAAGCATAGCAGGGTTGATTTCTGCGACACGCACGCTCTTGAACATATCCGCGGCAGCAGATACAGTCACTCCTGATCCCAAGCCGAACACGAGCACCTGATCTCGCTCGTCGATGAAAAATGCAGGAATAATCCCGATGAGTGATTCGCGGACGATAGCCCCGCGCGAGTCATTGAATATGAGCGCACGATAGCCGTTCAGTATAAGTTCCTTCGAATCTCCGCGGTTCACAATAATCGCGTCATTCCCGTATTTTTTGAATATCTGCGGCTGTGAAGGTATGTATATCCGGTCGAGAAGTGTATTAACGTTGTATAAATCGACGTACGAAAGCCGTGTTACATACGATGGCCAGGCGAGTACGAAGATACCGCATACCATCGCGAAAAGTATGCCGACGGCTCGAAAAAGTCTTGCATCATCTCTCTGTTTCCATGCAAGCCATATCCACAGGAAAAAAGCCGCGATTGCGGTGCCTAGGATCACCGAAGCATATCCAAACTGTCTGAAGATTAGGAAGATGTAGAGGAGGTATCCAATAGCGTTACCCATAGCCGAAACAGCGAGCGCGATACCGGAGTATCGGATTCCGTACTCACGCACCACCGCGGGAATCGTCAATCCGTATGCCGCAAAAGCCGGCACGACAACGAGAAGAACCAGAGCGCACCGCATAGCGATAACGAGAGCGAATGACTGACCATACTGTGTTGCTAGGTATGAAAATCCGATGATGTACGGATGGAGCAGAATAAATGATGCAAGTGTTGAAAAAGGCAGGATGGTTACAACAAAAAAGAATGAGACTTTTCGCTTTTCGGCATACCAAGAAGCTAGTGCGATGCTCAAGAGAATAGCGCCTATCAGAAGTGCAATGTTTTCATTGAGCGGCCCGATGAGGCGCTGGAACAGGTTGAATGTGTTTATTTGCAGTATGCCACTTAAGACGCTGACTAAACCGAGTACAACGAATACACGTCTATGAGGATAGGGAATGTTTTTCCAGAGAAGTGTAGTTTCGGCCTGCGGTGGGCGTATCAAGAAGAGGGAGATTCCGATAAAGAGATTTATGCTTGCGATTACCGCAAGACCCGCACTGATTCCGACAGAATGTACAAGACCATATTCAACGGCGATAACGGCAATTGCCGCACCGATATTGTATGCCGCATATGTGATGCTGAATGCACCGCCACGTTCTCGATATTTTTTAACGTAGAGTGCAAAGAGTGGAACGCCGAACCCAATCGCACTCGCCGGGACGATTACCATTAAAAATACGAAAAACGGAATGGCAACGGAGCTTTGCATCGGCAACCCGATAACTTGTGCCGTAATTGAAAGACCGGCAATTTTAAAAAGAATAGCAAGCGCAAGGCCGTACAGGCCTATAAAGATTTCTATGTATTTGAGGAATGGCGCGTATTGCCTCGAAACGTACGAACCAATGGCGATTCCAATAAAAAATGCGGCGATCAAAATAGCGCTGACATAAAAAATATCCCCGAAATAAGCTGCAAAAAGCCGTATATAGAGCACTTCGTATGCGATTCCCGCTACACCCGAAAGCATGGAGAGGAACAACACTAAGGAACCAAGAGAATAGGAACTACGTTCGTTCGGCATGGGTAATTAGTATACCGCGCACGAGAGTGTGTGGAGGCGGTAGAGTAATCAACCTGCGACAACGCGGATATTTTTCGCGGCATCGGCTGCTTTCCTGCGCGCCTCGGCGATTGTTTTTCCGGTAGCTAGAACTACACCCATGCGCCGGTGGCCGGGAGAGGAGGGTTTGCCGAAAAGGCGCACCCATGTACCAGCTTTTTTCAATGCTTTTTCAATACCGACGTATTTAGGATTATTTGTTTTTACGTTCGCAAGAAGCGCGACAGACGCACCCGGGCGACAGGGTATCTCTGGAATGGGAAGGTCGAGGATGGCGCGCACGTGGAGCTCCATCTCGCTCATGGTCTGCGAGACCATCGTGACCATGCCGGTGTCGTGCGGTCGTGGAGAAATCTCAGAGAACCAAACCTTGCCACCTTTCACGAAAAGCTCGACGCCGAAGATGCCGCGACCAGTCTTGCCGCAGAGCTCGTTGACGACTTTTCCTGCTATGTCTTGCGCTCGTTTCAAAGCCTTTTTGCTCATCGGGTGCGGCTGCCAGCTTTCGACGTAGTCGCCATCTATCTGTATGTGTCCAACTGGCGCGCAATACGAAATACCCGATGCGTGCCGCACTGTGAGAAGCGTAATCTCATAATCGAAATTGATTTTTCCTTCAACTATCACTTTTCCCGTCTTGCCGCGAGCGGCCTTCATCGCATAGCTCCATGCTTTCGCAAGCCCCGTATCATTTTTCACCATGCTCTGTCCGTGGCCTGATGAAGACATCGTCGGCTTAATGAAACAGGGGAATCCAACGGATTGCGCACCTTTTTTTAATTCTTCCAAATTTGCTGCAAATCGGTAGGGTGATGTAGGAAGTTTCAATTTTTCGGAAACGAGCTTACGAATACCCTGCCTGTCCATCGTGAGCCGCGTCGCGCGTGCAGTTGGTATCACACGCCAACCTTCTTTCTCAAGCTTCACGAGCTCGTCCGTCGCGATTGCTTCTATCTCGGGGACAATGAAGTCCGGCTTTTCTTTTTGTACCGCTCTCCTTATCGCTTTACCTTCGCGCATGTTGAAGACATATGCGCGTTGGGCTATCTGCATCGCGGGTGCATTCTCGTACCTATCACACGCAATAACCTCGATACCGAGTCGAATCGCTTCGATGGCGACTTCTCGGCCGAGCTCTCCCGATCCCAGAAGCATAAGTTTTACGGTTGAGGGAGTGAATGGAGTACCGAACTTTCTCATAAAAGGCATCATACCAATGTATACTGAATCGTCTATGCGTCCGAAAATCATTGTTTTTGCATCAGGAACGAGGTCGGGCGGCGGCTCCGGATTCGAGAATCTGGTGCAATCGAAAGACCTCGATGCCGATATCGTCGCTGTTGTTTCAAACCATGAACATGGTGGCGTGCGTGAGCGTGCCAATCGACTCGGCGTGCCGTTCGTTTATTTTTCGGGTCCCTACGACGCTGAGCACTATCAGAAAATCGTTCACGACGCTGGAGCAGAGTGGATCGTGTTATCGGGATGGCTCAAATTGGTGCACGGCCTGGACCCGGCCAGAACGTTTAACATTCATCCAGCTCCTCTTTCGTTTGATGGCGAATTTAGTGGCAACAAAATGTATGGTCACAATCTACATGAAGCAATAGCGGATGCGCTCGCGAGAGGTGAAATCTCGGCATCTGCCGTAGCAATGCATTTCGTAACGGAAGAGTATGATCGCGGTCCGGCCTTTTTTGAGTATCCAGTGCCACTTACGAAAGGCATGACAGCCGAGCAAATTCAAAAAGAAGTTAATATTGCCGAACACGAATGGCAGCCAAGAATAACCAACATGGTCGTGCACGGTGAGATACGGTGGGACGGGAAAGATCCGAAGTCTCTGGTGGTTCCCGCAGAGTTCAAATAGAATAACGAAACTGGGTGCGTGGCGGAACTGGTATACGCGTACGGTTCAGAACCGTATTCCGCAAGGATTGGGAGTTCGAGTCTCCCCGCACCCACCAGAGAAGAGACAAGGTCGGTTTTGGATTTGCTTTCGGTGGCTCGCGCCACCGAAAGCCAATGATTTGCGGGCACGCCGCGCGCTTCGCGCGCGTGGAGGATGAGGTTCAATCCGCGTTGTAGATACCCACAGGGTATATACTCGCTGTCGCGTTAGAATAGATTACATGGTGACAGAGG
>CAYPGH010000034.1:0-6762 GCA_964410475.1 uncultured Candidatus Saccharibacteria bacterium | reverse complement strand
AAGTTCATCATATGATTGTTTTTATATTATCCAAAAACTAAAACCTTATCCGAGTCCTCGACCATTTTGAGCAAATCGGACATTGTGGAAATAGGACAAACATTACTTTCTTCTTTTTCTCGTATTTTAAGACACGAGCCACAAGCGTAAATTTCACCTTTCAATTTTTTGAACTCTGCCACTTTTACCGAAATATCAAAATTTTCGCTGTCGGGAATGGTGTCTAATTCTGAACCTTCACTCATCAAAAATATTCCTACTTGATGTCCTGCTTTTAGCGCGGTAATACCAAAGCGGAATGTATTCCATGCGTGTTCGGGTTTATTTGATTGTAAAATTATGCCTAGTTTCATAGAGTTATATTATAGCATTTTTTGATGGAATCCGGGCGGGCAATTATTTCTTATCCACCATATAATCTCCCTCGCCGTTCGAACTTTATTATTGAAGCTCGAACCGTACTTTTTGAGCCACGCGGAGCGTGGCGAATCCTTGCAGAATCAGGATTTTGTGGGGGGAATGCAGAACAGACGGCGCTTCGCGCCGACCATATTTTTGGCGGAAATTTGAATTCCGAATTTTGGCGGTGAAATTATATCCTTTGCGCGAACTTATTTTACCAAAAATTCCGACAAGTGAGAAATAGTGGCCGCGCCTGCGGCGCGGCCACACCCCACCCAGCGGCTCGCCGCCCTCGCGCCAGCCCTTGCGTTAAAAAGAAAGTTGTGTTAAATTAGGAATCAGAAAAAGAGGCCATGGTGGTCTTTTTTCAAAGCAGCTCTTTTACATAAACGGAGGAAACGAAGATGGAATGGTTTGATCGTCTTTACTTCGGAACATGGCAACTCGGAGGACAATTCAAACAATTGTCCATAATGCAGATAGAAGCACTCTTGAATTTCGCCCTGAAGTCCGGCATCCGTCGCTTTGATACGGCGGCTGTGTACGGAAATGGGACAGTGGAGGAAATGCTTGGTGCTTGTCTGCCGCGAGAAGCAATCATTATTACCAAGATTCCAGCTCTGTCAAAACCGGAGTTGAACTCATCTGCTCCGATTCAGAATTCCTACACACCGGATTTGATTCAGCAAGGTGTACGGGAGTCTCTGAAAAGATTGCGACGGGATTCGGTTGACATCGTACTTCTTCACAACTGGCATCCTGCTTGGTCATCTGATAATGCTGTTGAAGTTTTAACAGCGCTCGATGACTTGAAAGGGCATGGATTGGTCAGACAAGTCGGCGCCTCTTTACCAAACGGGTTCCGCACGCACATCGATGATGAAGTTTTGTCGCATCTCGATGTAATAGAAGCTCCTTTTAATCCTCGGGAACAGTGGCTACTCCAACAACTACCTCGCCTGCTTCGGTTAAAAAAGGAGATTCTACTGCGAAGCCTGTTTTGTCAAGGAAGACTGCTGAAAGAAGGCTACACCGCAAAAAAACTGCTACGGGAAGCCCTCGCACTGAACACGTCAGTGGTCATAGGTATGACCACTGAAGAACAGATTACGGAAAACATCAGATACTTGAAAGGAGGACAGTAAAATGCACTGGTCTGAAGTTGCTGCACAACGCGCTCTTGAAAGAACGCGTTCTGGAGAAGAAGTCGTGATTGGGTCGGGTATTTCGTTGTCCGGCCCGGTCCACGTGGGGCACAGCAGGGAGTTTCTTACTGCTGCCCTCATCGCTCATGCCGTCAAGAAGAATGGCGGCAGACCCAGATTCATCGCTTTCGCCGACGACATGGATCCTTTGCGGAAGGTCTATCCATTCCTCACACCTGACTACAACCGTTGGGTTGGTTGTCCGCTCTACAGGATACCCGATCCTTACGGCTGTCATACGAGTTACGCCGATCACTTCTTACAGGAGCTTCTTGACGGATTTCAGGCGCTGAAAATTTCGCCGGAAGTGATCCGTTCAAGCGAGATGTATAATTCCGGAAGATTTTCGGATCTCGTGGAAAAGACTCTCGTTGCTCGCGAAGAAGTCAACGAAATACTTGATCAGGTCGCTGGCGGCGGCAGAGGGGCTCCCCGCAAAGCCAAGAAAAGTTGGCTGTTCCAGCCCGAGTGTCCAAGATGTTTTTCTCTCCAACGCACCCGCATTATCGCGATGAGCGGAAGTGTTTTGTCCATTTATTGCGATGTGTGCGGCGAGGAATTTGAAATCAATCTCCAAGCCGGCGGCGGAAAGCTCGTTTGGCGATGTGATTGGCCGATGCGATGGGCATATCTTGGCGTTGCGGTCGAGCCGTTTGGTCACGACCATAGCGCCGCTGGCGGCTCGTATGAATCGGGTCAAATTTTCGCCGAGCGAATCTACGGAATTAGGGCCCCCGTGCCAGTTCCGTACGGCTGGATTCACTTCAAATCTGGTGGAGCGATGCATTCTTCGTCCGGCAAGGCGATTTCTGTTACGCAACTCGCAACCGCATATCCGCCGAAGATCATCTGGTGGATGATTGCGAGACGGGATCCTGCTGTAACCATTCCGTTTGATCCGGAAACGACCTTGCTCGAAGAGGCTCGTCTTCTCAGAGACACTACGGAGCGGGGCGGTTCTTACAGAGAAAGCGCAGTGATTGTTGAATCCGTTGTTGGCATTCGGCAATCGCTTCTCGCCTATCCGTTTGACCATTTGACGTTAGTAGCTCAACTCTCCCAGTTCCAGCCGGACTTCGCCCTGGAAATTTTGCGACGGTCGCGAGCTTACCAAGAGGCAAATGTGTCGGTAACGCAAAACGACATGGAGTATATCAGGAAATGGCTGGAATTCTACGGCGAACACTACCGGATTCGGATGCGAGAGCCTGGAGAACCCGTCGCTGGCGCCAGGGCCGATCTACGCCCGACGCTTTATATCCTTCAGTCTAATCTTCAAGAGATAGACTGGGAGGCACAGCTGATCCATAACACCGTTCATGAGACGGCAAAGAATGCTGGCGTCAAGGCTGGCGATCTCTTTGCCGAACTTTACCGGCATGTAATTAGTCAGGATCGCGGACCGAAAATCGGTTGGCTCTTTGAAACGTTGGGGCGGAGTAAAATACTCCAGCTCCTTGCGTAACCTCGGAGGCGAAGTTCACTGCTTCGCCTCCTTTTTATTCAACAAGTTCTTGTTTTGAATTTTTTATTACCAAAGCTTGAGAATTTGAAATCCTAACTATTTTATTTTTTGTAATTTTCTGATATGAAAACAATTCTTCGTCGTGAGTCGAATCATAATGAGGGTGAATTTCAAAGTTAATTATATTGAGTCCTGTTAAATCGGTTATACCTACTTCATTCGGTTCCGGATCCACCGATGCCGCAATTTGAATTGTCGGGGCGAGTATAATAGCCCCGGCACTTACCCCTATATATACGCCGCCACGCTCCAGTAGTTTTTCTATGGCATCCTTAAAATTTGCCTCGCGAGCGCATTTTAACAACTTGAATGTGTTGCCACCGCACACATAAATCACGCTGTATTTGGAAAAGTCAGCTCGCGGGTTATTTTCGAGATCAACAAAATCAAAACGCTAAAACCCGTGTCTTTAAATTGCGACTCTGCCAGTTTTGAATATTTGTTATTTTCTTTGCCCTCCGCCGCGGTTGTAACAATTGCAACAGATTTGTGTGGCAGTACGGAAAAATATTTTTCTGCCGCCTGACGGACAGCGTCTGCCGAGAGTCCTGTTGAAGTAAGAATAATTGTACCTTTTTTATTGTCCATAAAGTTAGTGTAATGCTTTTTCATTTTATTTTCAATTACAAAAACCCAGTAGATTCTCTCATACTGGGTGCGGGAGGAATGCGCGGCGGATTTTTGCGATTTTGAAAAAAGAAAAGGCTCTGCGGATTTCTCCACAGAGCCTGTTGGGTTGAATGGGCCGAATCTAGTTCAGCTCGGGAACTTCGGTGCTCTTGGCAACTGTTGCCACCTTGGCGAGAAGACGAAGCGCTTGCGCGTGGTCTTCTTCGTTTCCAGCACCACAGAGGTCCTCGAGTACCACCACACGGTAGTCACGATCGTGCGCTTCACGGACTGCCGATTGAACGGCAATGTCCGTTGCTACGCCACCAAGGAGAATGGTATCCACCTTGAGCGTGTGCAGAATCGCTTCAAGCGGTGTCGCGTAGAATGCACTGACGCGGTGCTTGGTAACGAGAAAATCCGTGTCGGTCTTGTTGAGGGACTCATGGATTTCCGTTGCCCACGCGCCAAGCTGGAGCGCGCCGAACTTCTTAACGGCCCCAAAGAGCGGGGAAGACTCGGGCCATTCGCGATAGTCGGATGAAAACCCGACACGAACGAAGATGACAGGGATGTCTTTCGCTCGTGCTTTCGCGATGGCGGCATTGACGTTTTCGAGAACGCCGTGCGCCTTCACGAAGGCCGGATAGCCCTTGCCGGCGAACTTCCCTTTTTCATCAACGATCTCGTTGATGAAGTCGATGAGGATGAGTGTTGATTTGTTCATGATTTCTCCTTTCATGGTTGTTGCGTTGGAGAAAGATTCTGCAGGAACACTGCAAAATCTTCCACTGTCTCTAAGATATACTCCGGCGAGAACTTTTTCAAGTAGCTCGACGGATGATATCCGTACCCGACGCAAGCGATGTCCACCGGAACGTCCCGACAGTAAAGCACATCGCTTGCGAGATCGCCCACATAGAGCGCGTCCGACACGTTGGCATTAAACAGCGTGAGAGCACTACGGATTTTCTCTGTTTTCGTCTTGTGTTGTTCTCTGCCATAAACACTCTGCACGAAAGTTTCGTCAAACTCCTCACACTTCCGAAGGATGGCGAACACCGCTTCGGAATAGCTTGAAGTAATGATGACTTTCGGCAGAGGGTAGTTTGCGAGAGCGCGCACCGCCTCGTGGAATGGCTCCACTTCGGCGGCGCGCTGATTCATCGCGCTGGAGTGACAATCGAAGAATTCTCGCGTCTCCTCATCGTTCAGCCCGAAAGGATACAGCGAGTGCCGTAGTTCAACGCTATACACTCGCGCCATATCTTCTCGGGTCCTGACTTCTGGGATTATAGGAAACTTCCCTCGCAAGCGATTGATCTCCTCCATGCAAATCTGCAAGCTGTCGGAGATCACACCATCGAAGTCGAGAAAGAGCAGGCGATACTTTTTCATTTCTCGCTCTCCTCGCTAGACTTCGCCAGTAGTGGCCAGTTGTATGCTCTAGGAGCCTTGTAAAACTCCTCGAGCATATCTGCTTGTTCTTGCGTGAGATGACCCATTCTCACACCAACCTTGAGAAGATTCAGGTAGCTCGTGAGAGAATAGATGCCGCCCAAATTCAGCGGCTCAAACATCTTCCACATGCTCTCGAAACACCAGTTGGTGATGGTGATGAATCCGAGAGTCTTGATGTGGAATTCCCAATCAAGAGCCTCGATCCCCTTGAAGATGGTATCACCACTTCCGCAGAGATCGTCGATGATCACGGCCTTGAGGCCTGGTTCGGGGTTGCCCTCGACCAGTTTCCCCACGCCGTAACCTTTTGGCGTTCCCCTGATGAAGGCCATGGGAAGCGTCAGGCGAGTCGCAATCCGCGCCGTCCAAGACACTCCAGCTGAAGCCAAACCGACGACGATTTGTGTTTCCGGAAACTTGAGACGAATGATCGTCTCGATGTACGCCGTGCACGCCTCGTAGGCGAGGTATGAGCGGTTGAGATACCTGCAGTTGCAGTAGCAGGGAGCTCGAATGCCGCTTTTCCAGACGAACCAGTCTTCACGCTTCCTGTTGAAATCCACGAGATAGGACTCGGTTTCAAACAAGAGTTGCGCGGTGTGGTCGCCGATTTCCTGATTCCAGACTGTCGTTTTCATGTCGTGTCTCCTTTTGTTTCGTTGAGGGTCAGTGTTTCCAGTTTCGGGAACGATGGGCTTGCGCCCTTTCTTTGGACGCTGTATGCCGCCGCTTTCTGGGCGAGCGTCAAACTTGCTTCAAACGGATATTCTCTGTGCAGAAGTGCAATAAAGGTACCGCAGAAGCAATCACCTGCGCCGGTGGTATCAACCACCTTGGCGACCCTTTGGGCGGGTTGTCGAATTACTCGGTTGCCCTGTATCGCTACAAGACCGTTTTCACCAAGTGTAACGATGACAGTCTTTTCTCCAATTCGCTCCCGCCACAGAAGGGCTGCTTTCGCGGCTTCTTCCTGCGACGAGATGAGATTGGTAAGACCGACTGCCTGCGCCAGCTCCAACTCGTTGAGTACGAAGATATCCGTTTGCTCAATGAGTTTGTTTGGTATCGGGCGCATCGGCGAAGGATTCATGACCGTTGTCGATCCGAATTTCTTCGCTTTCGCAAACGCGTAGCCAATGATATCGAGGGGAACCTCGAACTGTGAGACAAGATATCGGACAGCAGAACTCTGTTTGTCCAAATATTGTCCCACCGTTGCTTGCTGAAGCAATGCATTGCTTGCGGGGATGACGATGATCTGATTGTTGCCAGCGTTATCTACCGCTACGATTGCTGTGCCAGACGAATCCTTTACTTTTGCGACAGCGTCGATGTTGACGCCAGCGGTAGTCAAGTGACTACTAAGCATTTTACCGAACTCGTCATTGCCAAGCGCCCCAATGAGATCTACCAGAACGCCCATATTAGCTACGGCGATGGCTTGATTCGCACCTTTGCCACCGGGTATCACAGGCTAGACCAGTTATTGTTTCTCCTACACGCGGAAATCAACCACCCCACGGCAAGCCGTGGGGTATGGCCGGTGGCATGACCCTATGT
>CAYPGH010000033.1:0-6823 GCA_964410475.1 uncultured Candidatus Saccharibacteria bacterium | reverse complement strand
GAGTCTCTATTGTACTCCGCTCGAACCTACTTTAGCAAAAATCTCGATTGATTCCCACGCGCCGCGCGCGTGGTGATACGAACCTAAATCGTACGCTCCGATTCCGTGGTAACTCGAACGCCGCCCCGCGCCTCCGCTTCGCTTCGGCGCTCCGCCCTCGCCCCGTTTCCGCTCTCCATGCTTTTTCTTTTTCGCGGGGGATTCTTTTTGAAATTGAATGGGCGGAAAACGGGGTTCTGGTTAATGACTGTGGATAACCAGTGTCGAAACCAAGGTAGGACATCGTTTTTTCGAGCATCGAAAAGATGATTTCGGGATGTCCTTTGAGACGCGCGAGTGGTAAAATGATTATATGGCGACTCTACAAAAAATTAAGTCTTTTGAATATCGAGAAAATGGGGTCGTCTACACACCAACAGAACTTGCCGATTTTGTTGCGAGGAAAGTGGTGCGCCTATGGTCAGAAGATGTTTTACACAAATCGTCAGACAAACAAGCTGTCTTAAGCGACCTAAAAATCATAGATCCTGCTTGTGGCGAGGGGGAACTTTTACTTGCATCGGCAAGAGCTCTTGAAAAGAATTTAGGAAACAGATTTTCAGTAAAAACGGAAGACGTTCTCTATGGCATCGACATAGATCAACAGGCACTTCTAAAAAATATAGAAAATATAGGTTCTTCAGCATCGAATAAATTTTTACTCGCGAACGCTCTTGTGCCTGCAAATCGTGAGCTTGGGATTTCTGATTGGGATGGAATCAAACGAGCTTTCAAGGCAGAAAGTGGTTTTGACATTCTCATCGCCAATCCTCCGTGGGGCGCTGATACTTCAAGCTATAAAGATAAGTTGTCAGAATCGGACTTCGAATTGCTCAAGGGTCAGTACGATACATCAGACCTTTTTGTCGAACTAGCTTTGTCGGTTGTGAAGCCAGGCGGTTACTTTGCTTTCATTATTCCGGATTCACTGTTTGGCTTCGAACGGAGAGAATTACGAAAACTGTTGACCAGAAACACAGAAATAAAATTTATTGGGCGACTGGGAGAAAAGATATTTAGCGGCATCAATCGGGCGTGTGTTGTTCTTATCTGCAAGAAAGCCGAACCAAAACCGAACAATAGGGTTCGTTGTGTGCGGCTTAATCCAACAACACGGAAGCAGATTCTTTCGGGAGAGTTGACTTTTGAACATGCAGACGAGCGATTGGGACATTACATTCAGCAAAAAAGATTCTCGCGAAGCCCGGACTTTTTATTCGACATAGACACGAGAGAAGAAGATCGAGAAGTAATAGATAAACTCACCGACTGCTCCGCGACACTTTCCAACTATGTGTCTTCTTCGCGCGGTGTTGAATTATCAAAAACGGGAAGGGTATTTAAATGCTCCTCGTGTGGTTTTTGGTCGCCCCTACCATCATCAAAGCATCCAAAATGTTCGCATTGTCAGACAGCAGTAGACTCATTGAGGGTCGAGACCGCCACCATCATCAGCAAAAAACGATTCAAGGGGTCAAAGCCTATTCTGGTAGGAGAAAGCGTGAGGCGGTATTCGATAACCTCGCGTTACTGGATTGCGGTAGATAATAAAGGAATCAATTACAAAAGCATCTCGTTGTACCACGAACCGAAAATTTTAGTGCGGAAAACAGGTGTGGGCATAACCGCTACTATTGACTATTCTCACGCATTTACAAACCAAGTCGTTTACATCTTTAGGCAAAGAGCAGACACGGACGAGCCAATCCCGATAGAGTTTATTCTCGCTGTCATGAACTCGCGGGCGATGTATTACTATCTGCTGAAGAAATACGGGGAAACAGAATGGCGTTCTCATCCATATCTAACGCAGACACAAATTTTGGGTTTGCCGATTACTAACCTGTCTACACCCGAAGCGAAAAAAACACAGACCGCAGTTGTTGACCTTCTCAAACCGTACTTAGAGAAGCAAGAGGCGTTGCCGCAGTCGGTGGATGCAGAAATCGAGTATCTTGTTTCGCTCTTGTTCAATCTGACTAAGGCTGATTACGGCGTCATATACAAAACTCTAAGCGACACCCAGGGTCTCATTCCCGTGAAGGCGCTTGCAAGCGTCTCGGTAGAGGATATCTTTATATTCAAAAATAAATATGGGGCATAGATACATCGGTTCTAAAACGAAAATACTTGACGCTGTTTTGGAAAAGATCGACGAAATAGCCCCCGCTCGGGGGCATGTTGTTGACCTGATGACAGGAACGGCATCGGTTGCGGCGGCTCTGCGATCTGCCGGTTTTCGGGTTACTGCCGTTGATATAATGACCTACCCATATCATCATGCTCGCGTCGCCCTTTTACTGAAACAAGCACCTCGTTTTAGTGATGCAAAAGATTTCATTGACAAGTACGCACCGAAATACACGGAAGGACAAGACAACTACTCAAGGATTCTTGAGGCATTAAATCTGGTATCGGAACGACGAGGATATTTTTGGAACGAATTTAGCGTCGAGGGGAAACCAAAAGACGCCACTAAAGCACGGAATTATTTTTCACCCGCTAATGCAAAGAAGATAGACGCGATGCGATATTGGATAAAGAACTTGCACGCAAAGAAAAAAATCACCAACGTTGAGCATTCGTTGTTGTTGCACGATTTGATTATGGCGGCGAATGATGTCGCAAACATTTCCGGCACATACGGCCATTACCTATCAAAACTTGCGGGGAGAGCAACAGATCCTATTAAGCTCAGGCCGACACCCTTTACGATTTCCTTTAATACAACCGGACACAAGATACTGAAAGGATACGCGGAAGAACTGGCAAAAAAAATCGACTGTGACCTGTGCTACATTGATCCGCCTTATATGAAGCGGCAATATGCCGCTAATTATCACATCCTTGAAACGCTTGCGAGGGAGGACAGTCCGAAAGCCGTTGGCGAAAGTGGATTGCGACCGTGGAGAGATCAGTATTCCAATTTCTGCACAAAAACCAAAATCAGAGATTCGTTCAGAAAAATATTTATCGATATGAAGTGCGAAGACTTTCTAATCAGTTATAGCGAAGACGGTCTTTTGAAGCTCGACGAGCTGACGAGCTTTCTCTCACAATTTGGCAGAGTTGCTGTAAGTACCATTGAGAACAAAAGGTTTCGCAGTAACCAAAGCAAACTCAAAGATACCTTGACGGAATATTTAATACACCTGCGCATCAAGCCGTAAACGGCTGATTCGCGTTAGAAGTGTCTAGCGATATCTGTCCCTTTGCATCAAGAAACCCAGCGTACCCTTCTTCGGGCGACCGCGAAAGCATTTTCGTGAGTACTGACTCAGCCGCTTGAGTTGTCGGACTCTGATCCAATGCCCATCCAGCCCAAAATTCATCGTCCACTGTGCGGACAATAAATATCATCAGATTCTCTGGAACAGTACTTCTTTCCGTCGGGTCTTTCGGTTCTGGGAATCCATTCTCGGGTTTCCATGAGTTCACACGATTCCCTTGTTTGCTGGCAATCTTTTGTGCGGCTATGCAGACAGATTGCGGTCGTCTTTGATAAATCTTCAAATCCTGACTGTCCAATAGGCCGATACTGTTGATGGGGAAAGTCCACGAGGGCCCCTTTTCTCCAGTATCACAGAAGACACTCGCCGCACCATCAAAAAACTTTCCCCATTCGTTCATGGAGATGGATTCGACGGGAAAATCTATGTATGACTGTCCACCACCTCCTTCCTCCGTGCCTGATGGTTTGTATATATTAAAAAAGTCGGCGGAAGTAAGGTATCTGAAAATGACGTATTTAACTTTCTTCATTTGCTTCGATTTTAGCATTTCCAGCTCACATGCGCTATTAAACCTGATTCTTCAGGCCAAAAGTGGTAAGATGGGGTTACTTTCATGAATTATCATATCTGCATCATAGCTGATCACGTTGACGAAAAAGGCCAGAAAACAGAGGGTCTTGAGATATTTAAGTCCCTGATGGCAAAAAACGTGTGGGGTCTACACCCAAATACGGCGAGCCGTGCGAAGCTTCGCGAGGGCGATATCTTGGTCTTTTATCTTGGCGGGCTTAGCGGAAGGCGGCAAGTCTTTCTTGGTACCGCTAGCGTTACTTCGCCGGCTCATCTCGATAAGACTGGCGAATCGGATCAGTGGTTTCTTAATGCTGGTACATACCGAGTCGATCTTGAAAATGTGGCTGTGTGGGATAGAGCTAAACCCATCAGACCCTTGCTCAAGAAGCTCTCATTTATAAAAAACGTCGCGCACTGGGGGCCGTACTTGCAAGGTGGCGTGCGAAAAATAGACAAAGCCGACTACGAGACAATCATTGAGTCTGAAGACTATAGCGATATCATTGATGAAGAAGAATCTGGCATCGCCCAGTTTCTTGAGCGGTTTGACCTCTCTAAGTATAGTTTCGACCCACACTCACTACCTGCACCGGAACGTATACGTCTTCACGAGCTGATAGATAATATCGAGGATAAGTGGAAGATACCGAACTTCCAGCGGTACTTTGATTGGAAGAAGGAGGATGTCCGAGAATTTCTTGAGTCAATTTTTCTAGATTACTATGTTGGCGCATTTCTACTATGGAAGACCGAAAAGGAATCGCCGTTAGACTTGATTCCAATCAAGGGCGTCAAAGACTCATCCAAGGATACGGAATATATTATTCTCGACGGGCAGCAAAGAATGACCGCATTGCATTATGCGGTACGAGCACCAGATTTCTCGCTTGGCAACTCGCACAGTCGAAGTTATTTTTACATCAATTTCCGGAAGTTTCTTGAGCAGGAAAACCCAGAAACCATTATTGAAATCCGGGACGAGCTGTTGAACGAAACGGAATCCTTTGAGCAACTATCGTTTCCATTCAGCGAGATTGAAAATTATGACGAATGGATCAACGGTCTGGAAGATTATCTTCTCAGTGAAGACCTGGGTGCTCCGCATGATCAGGTCAGGAGTTTGAGGAGAATAATAGAAAAAAGACTCAAACATATCTGGCGTGAGTTCGAGGTTCCTTATGTTGTTTTACCGAAAACCCTAAAGCTACCGCAGGTGGCTGATATTTTTGAGCGCATCAATACCAAAGGAAAGCAGTTGAGCACGTTTGACCTCCTGATTGCCCGATTGCTGAAATACGGTATCCAACTCAGAAAACTTTGGGAGAGCGTAGAGAAAAGTAAATCTGAAATAAAGAAATACGCGAAACAATCGGAGAAGATGAAAGTCTACGTTTTCCAGACCATTTCGCTACTTAATCACCCTTCATCTTCCGCAAAGAGAGAGGACATATTGAATATTTACGAAAATCTTTCTTTGGCTACAAGTGAGGAATTTACGGAACTCTGGAATACCAGCGTTGAGGCAATCAACGACGCAATTAAGTTGCTCGAAAATCTCCGAAGCGGGTTCGGTGTGAGAAAGGAAAACGAAGTGCCTTTCTCGCCGATGATACCCGTATTGGCCGCACTCATTGTTACGGCTTCAAAGAAAGAGAACAAAGCGGACTGCCACAAGAAAATACAACAGTGGTATTGGTCTGCGGTATTCACGAACGCTTATTCTTCGGGTGCGGACACGCAAATGACGGCGGACTATATTGATATGAGTCTGTGGTTTGACGATGATGCACAAGTGCCGCGAGTCGTATTGGAAGCGAGAAGGGATATCAACACTTTGAGCTTGAGGGGTATTTCTTCAAGTGGCAATGCGGTTTACAAAGGTGTACTCTCACTGGTTGCGCTTGAAGGAGCAAACGACTTTGAGAAGAATCAATCGCTTGAACTCGCCAGAAGCAACGACAAGGATCATATCTTCCCTAAAGCATCTTCTTCCGGTTTTGCGAAGCATAAACACTTGGAATCCGTGCTGAACATGACATGGTTGTCGAAAGATACCAACATACGCAAGAAAGCAAAACGTCCATCGGAGTATATTCCGGAGTTTGTTAAGGAAAAATATTCTGGAAACGCGGAAGAGTTTAAGAAAGTTTTGGCAACTCATTTCATTGACGAGAATGCGTATAACGCTCTTGTTAAAGACGAGTTTGATGCCTTTCTCGATACGAGAGAAAAGAACATCAAAAAGAAAGTCCGAGACTTGCTTGGTGTTGAACGTACTGTCGGCGATTCGATTGAAGAAAACCCGGGCGAAGCGGTTGACGAGCTTGAATCCAAGATTCGTGAGTATATCAACAGAAAACTTACCAGTGAGGTCGGTGTGAACTACTGGGACAGCGTAGTCACATCGGGTGTTAAGCAACGAACCAAAGAGAAAGTTGCGCAACGCAATAAACGACAACCAACCACGGCTAACAAAAAATTAAGTGGACTTTCGCTTTTGAGCTTTTGCGACGTCATGGACTACTCGGAAATTATTCTCGCAAACTGGGCGGTGTTCGAGAACGACTTTGGTTCAAAGCGAGAAGTGGAAAAGCACTTTCTGCATCTCAAGGATTATCGCAACGCGATTAAGCACAACCGTGAGATGAATAATGTCGAAAGGAAACAAGGCGAGGCTTCTTCTGAATGGATTTTTATGGTCGTAGGGAACGGGTCGTGATTAAATTTGAGGGAGCCCCGCCCACCTGTTCTTGCAAGATAGGCGAGCGGGTTTGCGCGCGCATGGGAGGGTTGGGGCAAGCGCAGTTCGGCAGCGCCTCGGGCATTTCCGCTAGGGCGTCAGGGCTACGGATGAGCGTCGCCGTTCTATTGCAATACAGAAGTTTAGTAGCGGAAGCGACACCACGAAGGCACTATTGAAAACGAGGAGGGGGGTTGTGCGAGGGCGGACTCCGAAGGCACGAACAACGAAGGCAAAG
>CAYPGH010000032.1:0-6830 GCA_964410475.1 uncultured Candidatus Saccharibacteria bacterium | reverse complement strand
GGGCAGGGTTAGCGAGAACCTCAAGACACTAAAAATGAGAAGCTCCGCGTCTGAAGAGATGCGCGGAGCCCAAGTATCCCGGCAAGGGATTTGATTATTTCCATGCGAACGCCCACCCTATGGAGATGTGGGGTCCATTGAAGGCGTTAATGCTGACACCTTTTTCACTGGGATGTCCGAGATAGACTCGAAGATCACAGGAATCAAAGCTCGATGTCCACACAAGGATGCCAGAAAACAAATAACTTCCCCTGACGGCCTTATATGAAGTATCCACCCACGACACTTCTGCAACGTTTGGCACATATTCGGTGCCAGAAAATTGCGGCCGCATCTCGTCCCAGCTCTTGCCGATCGAGGATGGTATTGGCCTCTTGCGGAGTTTCAGCCATCTCACCCCCACAGTATCTTTACGGGAGAACTTCTCGCAAACATCCAAGTACCACCCTTTCTTGTTCTTGCAGTAAAAGTACTCACTCCTTAACGCACGGATGTCGAGAAGCGACATTCTCGCCTGCGGCCCGGGGACGAGAGTGGCCTCCTGGTCGCGAAGAAACTCAAGTTCTTCGCCACATGGCAGAGTCCGTTCAAACTCCGCCATCTGCGAGTTGGTATAAACGATGCCGGGACTGACCGACATCATTTCCTCGGGCGTGACGAAGTCCACACCGAGGATTTTTCGAGCAACGCTCGCGTTCCTCATCACCTTTCTCCTCGGTTAATCTTAAAGGTACCCAAAGAAACGCTACCACCTTTAGCGTTTGTCGTCACTCGATGTCGAACATGCGGAAATAGGGGGCCGACACTGGAACCCATTGCGTGAGGGTCATTTTTGTGGTATTGTGAGCCGAATGAGCCGATATTTTGGCTCTATAAAGCGACGATCTCTCTTTCAACGTAGATTCCTTGCTTCATCAAAAACCTATGAAATGGATAATGAAACCTCCACAGCCCATGCGAACCAAAATTTCTGTGTGCAAATGTGGTGACAAATACATAAAAACGAGAAAGCATCAGAAGACATGCCTTCGTTGCGCGAGTGATTAAGTATCGGCGGTCTCTATTTTCAAGCTTGATTTTTGCATCGGTGGCTTGTAGCATAGGTCATGATACGTCGGATAGCTGTCTCCTCGAAGGTAGGAGACGCACGTGCCCGGCACTATTTGGGAACTCTTAGAGCGGTCTTTCCCGACATCTCTCTTTCTGCCGTCGCGACAGCCGCAGTGTATACCATAGATGCGCGCCTCTCTTTAAAAGAAATCGAACGCGCCGCGGGTCGGCTCGCCAATTCGCTCACAGAAACATACTCAACGCAAAGTATCCCGCACCCACAGGATTATGCGTACGCTATTGAAATCGGGTATCTGCCCGGAGTTACAGACAATGTCGGGAAGACCGCCCGCGAAACAATAGAAGATTCCACGAGGCGTAAATTTCGTGCGGACGAGGCGGTGTACTCGTCCACCTTTTTGTTTCTGTCCGGCACATTGACGAGGGAAGAAGTTGAAGATTGCGCGCACGAACTCCACAATCAGCTAATTGAACGCGTGAACATTTACTCTGCGGCGGAGGTTCAAGAAGGATTTCCCATCATTGTTCCGAAAGTGAAGCTCGGAAGTGTACGGAAATCTGTCGATGAAGTAGATCTCGATGTTTCCGATGAAGAGCTTTCGCGTATTGGAAAAGAGGGAATCAAGAACGCTGACGGCAGTCGTCGCGGTCCTCTTGCGCTTTCACTTTCCGCAATGAAAGTTATTCGCGCCCATTTCAAAAAGCTCGATAGAAACCCGACTGACGTGGAACTGGAAGCACTCGCACAGACATGGTCGGAGCACTGTAAACACACGATTTTCGCAGACCCACTGGATGAGGTCGGTGATGGGATTTATCGCCGATACATAAAAGGCGCGACGCAGAGAATCTGGAAACAAAAGGGTAAGAAAGATTTCTGTGTATCCGTATTTAAAGATAATTCCGGCGCTATCGCTTTTGATGATACGTACCTCGTCACACACAAGGTGGAGACGCACAATGCGCCGTCGGCGCTCGATCCTTTCGGTGGCTCCGTTACGGCTATCGTCGGTGTGAATCGTGATTGCCTGGGTTTTGGATTGGGCGCTAAACCTATCGCCAACGTGTACGGCTTCTGTGTCGCTGATCCTCACGATGAGCGCACATTGTTTCGTGACCCTCCTTCGCCAAAGGCTTCGGAGGGGCAAGCAAAGCAAAGGCAGTCGCTCTTGCCTGCGCGCCGCATTCTTGAGGGAGTGGTACGCGGTATCAATGCGGGCGGGAATCAAAGCGGTATCCCCACACCACTTGGATTTGTCGCTATAGATCCATCGTTCCGTGGCAAGCCTCTCGTTTTTGGCGGCACCGTAGGGCTTATCCCCCGAAAAGTTCGCGGAAGGAAAATGTATGAGAAGAAAGCTCGACCAGGCGATTATATTGTGATGCTCGGCGGCCGCGTTGGTTTAGACGGCATTCATGGTGCAACATTCTCTTCGGGATCTCTTTCTAAAGGTTCTCCCGCAACCGCTGTACAAATTGGCGATCCCATTACGCAGAAGAAGCTCTCGGACGCCATCGTGCGCGAAGCGCGGGATAAAGGGTTATACAGCAGTATTACCGACAATGGCGCAGGTGGTCTCTCCGGCTCGGTCGGCGAAATGGCGCGCGAGGCGGGCGGATGTATGGTTGATTTGGATACAGTGCCGCTCAAATATGCTGGATTGGAGCCGTGGCAGATATGGATTTCGGAATCGCAGGAGAGGATGACGCTCGCTGTGCCGAAAAAACATTGGACGGTCTTTAGGAAAATAATGGCTCGGCATGACGTTGAGGCAACGCGGATAGGATTTTTTACTAATTCTGGGAAATGCGCGGTGCGCTTCCGTGGAAAGAAGGTTATGGATATTGCTTTAAAATTTCTTCATGAAGGGCGACCGATAGAAGCGCGTAAAAGTAAAAAACCAGTTGTGCAATTGCGGGCGCTCAAATCTGTACCGCAGGATGATCTCGGCGGGGCGCTTCTTTCAGTCTTGGCTCGTCCTAGCGTCGGCTCCATCGCATTCATCTCCGAGCAATATGATTTTGAAGTGCAGGGGACATCCGTGACAAAGCCCATGCATGGTAAAGGACGCGTGAACGCTGATGCGGCGGTGATTCGGCCGCTACCCGACTCGTCGCGCGGCATTATTCTCGCGCACGGATATTGTCCATGGTATTCGGCTATCGATACGTATGTGATGGCGGCAGCGGCAATAGACACGGCCGTACGAAACGCAGTTTGTGCGGGTGCATCGCGAGAGAATCTCGCAATTCTGGACAACTTCTGCTGGTCTAGCTCGGAGAAACCGGAGCGATTATACGAACTGAAACGAGCGGCCGAAGCGTGTTATGACATCGCAGTTGCGTATGGGACACCTTTTATTTCCGGCAAGGATTCAATGCACAATGATTTTCGCGGATTTAATGAGCATGGTCAATCTGTCCGTATAGCAGCTCTCCCGACGCTCCTTGTGTCTGCGCTTGGAATCATCCCTGATGTTGCGCGCGCGATGACGATAGATTGGAAGTGTGCAGGGGATGCGCTCTATCTTGTCGGAGAAACGAATGATGAACTCGGTGCTTCGGAATATGCCACGATGCTCGGCCTGAGTGGCGGGCGCGTCCCATCTCCCGACGCGAAAATGAATGTCAACGTGTACGATGCGATTTCCAAAGCAATACAAGCTAGTCTTGTCGCTTCAGCTATTGGCGTCGGACGCGGGGGGCTTGGTGTTGCCCTTGCAAAGTCGACGATTGCCGGACAGCTCGGTACGCATGTTGATTTGACGAGTATACCGGGTAGCGTGAAATCTGGCGGAAGCATTCTTTTCTCCGAAAGCCAGGGACGCATACTTGTTTCGATACGGCAGGGTCGGGAAAAGGAATTTGAGAAGGTGATGAAGGTAGTTCCATGTGCACGCATCGGGGAGGTCGGCCAAGCAATGTCGGTATCCATCACACTTACAGAAACTAAGGTAGAGTTGCCGTTGCCCACGCTCGCAGAAAGCTATCGAAGTTTCTTTAAAGATTGGTAATTGTATGACTACAAGCTATAAGCTAGAAGCTAGAAGCTCCAGAAAATCAAAACCCAATGTTTTGACTTTCTCTGGATACGGTCTTAACACCGAAGATGAGACAAAAGCCGCTTTTGAGTCAATTGGTGCCACGGCGGACATCGTGCATCTCAACGATGTAATTGCCCAGCCTAGCATGTTGAAGAAAGCTCAAATTGTTGTCTTTGGTGGTGGATTCGCATATGGCGATGACACTGGAGCAGGGAAGGCGTACGGCAACAGAGTAAAAGCGCATCTCGGAGACGCACTGCAAGAATTTCTCACGCGCGACACTCTGATGCTCGGTATTTGCAACGGCTTCCAGATACTCACCAGCGCGGGCATTCTTCCCGGTGCACTAATCGCCAACGACATGCCGCGCTATGTATGCCGGTGGGTTGATCTGAAAGTGGAAAATGATAGTCCATGGCTTCGTGGTATCACGGAGCTTTCTGTACCGATTGCTCACGGGGAAGGGAAATACTACGCGTCGCCGGAAATTATTGCAGAGCTAAAGGAAAATAACGAAATAGGACTTCGTTATACGAAGGGTGAGATTGCGTCACATTTTGATTTGGAGGCGAATCCAAACGGTTCGCTCGAGGATATCGCCGGTGTTACAGCTTACAATGGTCGTGTTTTAGGTCTCATGCCGCATCCCGAACGCGCAGTACGTTTTACCCAGCTTCCGCATTGGACATATCTAAGAGAAGAGTATACACGGCAAGGCCGGGCCTTGCCGCAGGAAGGGCAAGGGCTCCAGATTTTTAGAAATGCGGTACGATATTTCAGCGATTAGTGGTTAGCGTATAGCATATAGTTGGGTACAATACATAACATATGAACAATCCTAGACGCTCAACGCTATCCGCTAAGAACTCTCCTCTGGTCGGAATACTTATGGGTTCAGATTCGGATTTGCCGGTTATGAAGGAAGCGGTGGAAGTTTTAGAAGAGTTCGGAATCGGGAACGAAATACATGTGATGTCGGCGCACAGGACTCCCGAATCGGTTGTCGAATATGTAAAGAAATGCGAGACGGAGGATTATAAGGTGTTTATTTGCAGCGCTGGAATGGCTGCTCATCTTGCCGGTGTCGTTGCCGCGCACACTGCGCTCCCCGTTATCGGGGTACCCATGAGTAAAACTGCCGCAGGTATAGACGCTCTCTTCTCTACGGTTCAGATGCCACCGGGAATCCCCGTGGCGACAGTTGCCATCGATGGCGCGAAAAACGCTGGCATTCTCGCGGCACAAATAATCGGCGCAGGGGAGAGCCAGGTGCGCGCCAAAGTCGCTGCCTATAAAGCAAAAATGGCGAACGATATCGCCGCGAAAGACGCGCAGTTGCAGGAAAAAGGATTTAAGAAATATCTTGAGGACAAAGGATTGATTTGATGTGATAGTATTTGTAGGTATGAAAAAGACGGTAAAAAATACAAAGAAAGGAGCAATTGAGAGCATTCTCGATACCCTCAATTCAATCAAGAGCGCAATGGTAACCAAAAAGGAGCACCACAGCTCTCTTGAATCCATTAAGAGCGCAATGGTAACCAAAAAGGAGCACGAGGGCGTTCTCGAGACCGTCGCATCCATTAAGAGCGCAATGGTAACCAAAAAGGAGCACGAGGCCGTTCTTGAGACAGTCGAGTTTATTAAAGACAGGATGGTGACAAAGAGCGAGTTGGCAGAGGTGCGCACCGAACTAAAGAAGGACATCGAAGATACTCGCTTGGAATTGCGAAGCAAGATAGACGGCGTGCATCGCAGGATTGACGAGGACTTGGACAAACGCAAAACGCTTGAAAATCGTATGAGCAGGATTGAAGCGAGAGCGTGATATGGTTTCCATGACTGCGGAAAGCGCTCATAGGAGATCCGATAGAATCCTTGCGATACAAAAAACGCGCAAAATTACTTCCGAGATTCTCGTCAAAGCACTCGCCGTTCTAGAAGGGAAAACAGAGACCGCAGTGCGCGATGAAATCTTAAAAGGGTTATCAACGCACGCTGAACTGTATCCGACGGGCTGGTACGACCCGCCGCCCAGCGGGACGAGCGTTTTGTGGAGTACGAAGCCGTTTGAGCGCTTGCAGTACAATTCACTGCGAGATAAGCAATTCTGGCCGAATAATTCTTCCAGATTTGAAAAAGAAACCGTCGGGCACGTGTACGCCTCTTCCGTGGATCGTCAGACGAACATGATAGGAGATGTCGCATTGACTATCTACGCTGGCACGCGCGACGATATAAAGAAACACATTCGTGCGTGTCACGATGCGATACTGAATGCCGCTGAGTATCTCGAGGTCGGTAAGAGTTTGTCTGATATATACACACATGCAATTGGTCATTTTCAAAGCAGGTCTTTGAAAATCGGTTGGATGACAACTGTTCAAGATCCGTATCAAACTAATCTCGGGCACACCATTCCTGGTTCGTATGGAGAGGAGCTCGATTTTGGAGGCACCTTTTTTGAAATTCGCGAAGCAATTCGAACAAAGCGCATATTTATAAACGAAGGAACGACGTTCAAAGTTCCAAGCACTTGTGCGGTAACAATCGAAGCGCGTCTAGTAGATACGGACGAGCGTTTGCCGAACATCCTCTTTCATTTCATTGTCACTTTTTCAGAGGGGAAGAAAAAGATTTGTGCGAATTTTGATGATATCTTTAGTGCGATGGATATGAAATACATGTATGACTAAGCAAAGCGCCTACGCAAAA
>CAYPGH010000031.1:0-6842 GCA_964410475.1 uncultured Candidatus Saccharibacteria bacterium | reverse complement strand
TGCTGGGGAGTAGGGACTCGAACCCCAATACCCAGGACCAAAACCTGGTGTCCTACCATTAGACGACTCCCCAGCACTGTGCAGGAGTTACACAAAATCAAGTTTCTCTTTCAGAATCTCGCGTCCCTTTCCGGTCTTATAAAACCTCTCGGCTTTACGTGCTAAATCATACGAGATATACGCTTCATAGTAAATGAGGCGAAAAGGGCGGTTCTTACTCGTATAGGTCCCACCTGTTCCGTCATTGTGTTCATCCGCCCTTCTTTTTAGATCATCGGTCGAGCCTATGTAGTGTCTTCCATTTTTCTCGCTTTCAAGTACGTATGTGTAAAACATAATGCCGTCCCCGCCCTTGCGGCGGGTCGCCGCGGAGGCGACTACAATTAGACGACTCCCCAAACAGAGTAAAGATAACAGAGGAACGCCTTCGACAAAAGACTAATCGGTTAACTCTAACGATAACGCTATATTAACGAAATCGGAGATGATGTCGTCCTCCGGAGAAAGATAGGTGACGCTAAGCATTACGATATCCTCGCCGTGCTCGAAAACGATACTGTCGCCACGGTAAAGACCCTCCCATGTGTACGCAAGCGCCTCTCTGTCCGCAATCGTCAAAGACGTCAACGCTCCTTTAAGCATAAGCTTGAAGTTAGAATAGCTCGAATTATTTACCCATTCCGCTATCGTTAGATTGTCCAAATTGTTCTGGAAAATATCGACAGTAACCGAGGTCGGTCCTTCGCTATTCTCTCGAACGCTAGTCGCCGCTTCCTTGTCAATAAGAGTGATGTTGTAGTGCCACCTCTCCCCATTCTCCACTTCCATTTCATTAAGAATATAGGTGTCGGGATATGTGAACGAAATTCCGTGTTCGACATTGGCGTACGCCACCATGATTTTGGCGGGAATATCGGTCGAATTAAATGTCTCTTCCGGCGACAAGAAAAGGTACGCGCCGGCAGAAAGCACGATGATAACGACCAGCACGAACGCTTTCATCGTATTGTCCATAATTTATAAGTATACCTTGGGCGTGAGATGTATATATGCGTAATCCCCTTTTCCTACGCCTCACGTGATGCTCTCGTGCAGATATCGATTACAGCTAGCTCGAGCGGCAGATGAGGCACGGCCGCGTAGGCCATCGTGCTGTATGCATCAAGAAGTGCGCGAAGGGTGTCTGAGTTGATGCCCGGCTCTTTCGATATTTCTTTAGCTAGCACAAGATCCGCTTCCGAGAGCTCCTTCCCTAACGCGTCCGCCACTCTCGGCGCATAGCGCAAGAGGAGGACAACGCGCAAACGATGGATAAGAAGCTTAGCAAGCATGCGTGCGTCTACGTTCTCTTCGATGGCTCCTCGTATAGCGTTAAGCGCTTCTTCTGCATTTTTTTTCGCGACAGCGGAAATTATCTTTCTGACAACTTCCCCGCGGGGAGCTCCGGAAACCGCCTCCACTTCTTCGATCTCAATCTTTTTGTTATCGGAGATGGCGAGTACTTTCTGCAAGATGGAGAGTCCGTCGCGGAAAGAACCATCGGCAAGAAGCGCCACAAGTTCAGAAGCAGAGCGTTCGAGAGAATACCCTTCTTTTTTCGCAACACTCTCGATAACATCGGCCAAGACTTCGCGTGTCGGCTGTTTGAAATTGTACACCTCACATCGCGATTGGATGGTGTCGGGGATTTTGTCGCGTTCGGTCGTCGCCAGAACGAACATAGCGTGCGGCGGCGGCTCCTCGAGTGTTTTTAAAAATGCATTCCACGCGCTTCGCGAGAGCATGTGCGCCTCATCTATGATGTAAAACTTGTACGGTGAATCAAAAGGAACGACATGCACGCCTTCGCGCAGTTCGCGGATGTGCTCGACACCGGTGTTGGACGCCGCGTCTATCTCGTAGAGATCTTTGTCGGAGACGCCGAGCTCGCGCGCAAGAATTCGTGCAAATGTTGTCTTTCCCGTTCCGCGACCTCCGGAAAAAAGATACGCGTGCGCGGGTTTCTTATTCTTTATTTCGGCTTTCAGGACCTTTACGATGTGATCTTGTCCGTGCGCGTCATCAAAGGTCTGCGGTCGATAAGCACGATACAGAGTCGTATGTTTATCCCTCTTTAACATGCGGGCAGTATATCCTGAAATCTAGATATCGTCTGCGCTCGCTCGAAAGCGAAGGCGAGCCTTCTCTTCACTCGGCTCGCTTAACGATAACGTTTTCGAGTATCTGCTTAGCTTCGTCTACGCTCTCGGTTTCCATAAGTCGAATGCGCAAGTCCTTGGCGCCGTCCCTGCCTGCGCAGGCAGGCCAACCTGAAATGTATGCCTTGAAATGCTTCTTCATGACAGCGAAACTTGCTGTGCCGGTTAGTAGTTCGTCGAACAAGAGCAGGTGCTCCGTAAGTGCGGCCATTCTTTCAGTCGGCGATGGGGATTCACTGCGTTCCAAAAACAACCATGGATTGCCATAGATAGCACGGCCGAGCATAACTCCATCACAGCTCGTTTCTTTCGCCTTCTCGCGTGCGTCGGCTATGTCGCGCACATCGCCATTACCGACGATAAGAGTCGATGATTTCATTTCGTCACGAATTTCTACCGCACGTTTTATACGCTCCCACCGCGCTGGCACTTCGGACATTTCCTTGCGCGTACGCGCATGAAGAGTGACTGCGGCTGGCTCTTCAGCGAGAAGTTCCGGAAGCCATGTTTCAAGTTCATCTTTCGTGTACCCGATCCGTGTTTTCACAGAAACCGGAAGTCCGGAGCTTTTAGTCGCACGAATTAGTGCCCGTGCAAGCACGGGATTTTTGATAAGCGCCGCACCACATTCTTGGCGCACAACTTCGTTGACGGGACATCCCATATTTATATCGACGCCGTCGAACCCCAAGTCTGCTGCAATGTGTGCGGCTTTTTTCATCCGCTCCGGCACTGAAGTGAAGAGCTGAACAACTATTGGCCGTTCGCTCTCGGAATATATGAGCTTTTTGCGCAATTTCTTCTGTCCCGCTGGAGGAGCCAATACGAGCCCGTCTGCAGAGGTAAACTCCGTGAACATGACGTCTGGCCCGCCTCGCCAAGATAAGTCGCGACGCGTCGAGTCGGGCTTGCCATACTTCGCAATAAGGCGCCGAAAAGCCGCGTCCGTTACATCCTCAAGCGGTGCGAGAGCAAAAAAAGGTTTCGGCAAGGTATTCCAAAAGCTAGTCATGCCAAAAACATAGCACAAAACCTTTCATTCTTGCGTACGAGTCCGCCAGCTGGCGGATTAATCGTATCCCCCATGCCAACTACTACTCTTCTTTAAATTTGTAATATACCTTGTTCCCAAAACGAAGGTCGATATACAAAAGATCTTCTTCCTTTCCGCGCAAAGAGTCCGAGGAAAGCACAAGTTCTAAATTACGCATTGTACTCTCGACGTCTCCCACGAGTGATGCGCGGATAGCAAAACCCCTTGTGAGCAACACGGAAATATCTTCTTCGTTGTCCACGGATATTTTCTGTGCCAAGAAGCCAGCCCGCTCCAAGCTCTCGAGGAACGTACGAGCATTGACGAAATGACCGGGAAGAAACGTTTGGCCTACAGGCGAACCTTCAAAATCCTTAATTTCTCCGGTAAAAGTGTACTTGGTGGCAATGTACGAAGCTTCAGTGGTAGTCGCCTCTCCCGTTTCGGAATAATTCTCAAGCGCCGTGAAAATAAACCCTCCGTCATCCAAGAGATAGCACGCTCCGCTTTCTGAGCACCACGTGGCAAATGGTTGCCGCTCATCCACGGTGACGATAATTGCCTGCGCCAGGAAAGATTCACGCGATATGTCCACAGAGCTAATTCTAGGAAAATACGCTTCTGTGGCACGCGCGAGCGCGGAGCGCGGATAAACAAATATATTCTTTCGCGAGAGAGGCGTATATGCACCTTCTGAAAGTTCCGCCTCCACAAAGCTTTCCACGAGCACTGGTGATATTTCCTTAGCACCGACCACTTCAACGCTGTTGATGGAAAATTGCGGAAGATACGATGCGTAATGAAGTCCCCAAGCCGCGCCGGCGCTCACAAGCACAGCACAGAGCGCGAAAATGGCGCGTTTGCGTCTTCGGCGCGCGCGCAGAGGCACATGTCGTTTTTCAAATAAAGGAAGTTGCCCCTGTGTGCGCGTAGGGGCACTCCTTTTCCCGCGCAAATCAATTACTCTTCCCGATTTTTTCTTTGCCGACATAGCCACGCAATACTTCAGGAACCGTAATTGAACCATCTTTATTCTGATAGTTCTCTACTATTTGTGTAACTATGCGCGGAACAGCGAGCGCGGTGTTGTTGAGAGAATGCACATACCGAAGCGTATCTCCGTCTCGATAACGAATATTTAATCGACGCGTCTGGAAATCATGAAAATATGACGATGAATGTGTTTCGCGATATTTCCCCTCGCTTGGCATCCACACCTCGATGTCATATTTCTTTACCTGTCCGAGTCCCAAATCGGCTCCGCAGTTGATAACCACATGGTACGGCAGTTTCAATTCCTTGAGGAGCTCTTCTGAATTCTTTGTCAGCTCTTCATGGTGCTTTACAGACTCTTCATGGCTCGCCTCGCACAAAACGACTTGCTCGTATTTTAGAAACTCGTGAATACGGAAAATGCCTTTCGTGTCCTTGCCATGGCTCCCCGCTTCGCGACGAAAACATGGAGAGAATGAAAAGAATTTAATTGGCAAATCTTTCTTATCCAAAACCTCATCCATGTAGTACCCCATCGTTGCAACTTCGGCGGTGCCAGCTAGATAATCATCATCCTGCGTCTTGTATAAATCATCTTCACTCTGCGGCAAGTAGCCGGTTCCCATGAAAGATTCGCGTCGTACAAGAGAGGGAACGATTGCCGGAGTGAATCCTTCACGATCCATAAATCGTTCGACAACGAAACGTTCAAGTGCCCACACGAGTCGTGCACCATCGTTCTTCAAAAAGTAACCACGAAATCCGGCAACCTTGGCACCGCGCTCATAATCAGCCATGTCATGCATGAGAAGAAGTTCAGTGTGGCTTTTTATTGGGAAATCCCTGCCTGCCGGCAGGCAGGGAACTTCGGAAAGTTTTGTGTCAAAACCAGATTCTGGGAACCACCGTCGCACCTCTTTATTGTCGGCGTCGGATTCCCCTTCCGAAACGGTCATGTCTGGAACATTCGGCACCTGTAGCATGAGGTCCCTCCATTCTTTCATTATCTCCTGCATTGATTCCTCTTCCAGACGCAGAGTCTCTTTGACGTTTTGCATCCGGCTGATGAGCTCTTTCTTTTCCGCGTCATCCTTTGCTCCGGTTATGGCAACAGATGCATTGTTTTGCTCAGCGCGTTTCTCGTCAATGGAAACCTGCAGTGCGCGCCTCTTGTCGTCAACTTGAAGCAAGCGGTCAATATCAACCTTTATGTGTTTCTTCTTGGCACCCGCAATAACGACGTCTTTGTTGTCGCGAATAAATCGTATGTCCAGCATACGGTACAATATATCACTATGAAGGACAGTTTGGCGACCCTCTCCCCGTCTCAATTTCCACCCCTCCTTTCGGAAATCCCAGACCCTCCGAAAAAACTGTACGCGCGGGGCGCACTGCCCTCATACGAAAAACTCTGGCTTGCGGTCGTCGGAAGCCGCGCGGCAACAAGTTACGGCCGACAGGCCGTGCGTCATCTGATAGAAGGACTGCGAGGATATCCTATTGTCATTGTGAGTGGGTTGGCCTACGGGATGGATGCCGAGGCACATAAGGCCGCTCTTGAGGCGGGGCTCCCGACTGTTGCCGTACCCGGCTCGGGGCTTGATTGGAGCGTGCTCTATCCTCGCGCGAACGTGAATCTTGCGCGAGAGATCATGAAAGCAGGCGGTGCACATCTTTCGGAATTCGAACCAAATATGAAAGCGGCAGACTATACATTCCCGCAGAGAAATCGCATCATGGTGGGTCTTAGCAAAGCGGTACTTGTTATCGAAGCAAAAGAACGTTCCGGTTCGTTGATAACGGCGCGTCTCGCTACGGAATACAATCGCGAACTCCTCGTTGTCCCCGGATCTATTTTCTCCGCCGAAAGCCGCGGCACGCATCAATTCCTAAAACTTGGTGCGACTCCCGTGACAGAACCCGAAGATATTCTGCGCGCGCTCGGTATCGAAACGCAGACACGCGAGATGACTTTACATATCGATCTTTTTGAAAACGAACGACGTGTACTTGAAATTATCGCTTCCCCCGTCTCGCGCGACAAACTTCTTGAGACACTCAAACTTCCCGTTTCAGAAGCAAATATTCTTTTGTCTACGATGGAAATCAAAGGGCTTATCACCGAAGAGCTGGGAGTTATGCGCATACGTTGACTTAATCTTCCACATCCGATATGTTTGCCGAGGCTACATGTTCCATCAGCGGTCTACAACAGAGGATTACCCAATGGCTACACCAATTAAAGTACGTCTTACCGTGCCCATGAGGGCTGGCGCCATCAGGAGACTTGGCGACCTCCTACAGCAGGCGATGGAGGGCCAAAAGGACAACGCGTCACTGTTCCTTAATCTCTACATCGGAGATCCACTGCAGGTTCAGATCTGCAACACCAACGGAAAACCGCTGTTGAAGAAGAAACGGATCTTGCATTGACCTCAAAACAGCGTGTCGATCCAGCGAAGGCCGCACCGCGGCCTTCCTTAATTTTTACATGTGATGATTTGACATGTGTTAGTGTTCTAGGGTATCAATCTCCGTTATGAAGCTTGTAATAGTAGAATCGCCGGCAAAAGCGAAGACGATAGAAAAATACCTTGGTAAGGGGTATTCGGTACGTG
>CAYPGH010000030.1:3211-6930 GCA_964410475.1 uncultured Candidatus Saccharibacteria bacterium | reverse complement strand
TGCCCTTCTGCGCCACGCCGTCTATCTCTATTTCTCGCGCGTTCTCGATGAATTTCGAAATGACGACGGGATGATCCGGTGATACGTCTGCCGCGCGTTTAAGGAATTTGAGGAGAGACTCTCTGTCGGGGGCGACTTTCATAGCGGCACCGGATAGGACGTATGAAGGACGAACAAGAACAGGATAGCCAATTTTCTCGGCGGCATCCGCGGCGGCCTCGTACGTGCCTACCTCTGTCCATGCTGGCTGGTCAATTTTCAGGCGATCTAGAAGTGCCGAGAATGCGTGGCGATTTTCTGCCCGATCTATGTTTTCTGGCGATGTACCAAGGATCTTTACACCGTTTTTATGCAAAGGAATGGCTAGATTGTTCGGTATCTGTCCTCCTGTTGAAACGATGACTCCTTTTGGTCGTTCGAATTCCACGATGTCCAAGACGCGCTCGAGACTAAGTTCTTCAAAGTACAGTCTATCTGACATGTCATAGTCGGTAGAGACGGTTTCAGGATTTGAATTGATGATTATCGTTTGATGGCCTTTTGACGAAAGTGTTTTTAAAGCTTGCACGCACGACCAGTCGAATTCTACTGACGAGCCAATGGCGTACGGGCCGCTACCTAAAACGGCGACGGCATTCTTACCGCGCTTTACGTCACATTCAGTTCCATGGTAAGTGAGGTAAAGATAATTCGTTGCCGCAGGAAATTCGCCCGCCAGTGTGTCTATCTGCTTCACCACGGGGAGGACATCGAGTCTCTTACGAAGCGTGCGTATTTTTGCTTCGGTTGTTTTCTTGAGCGTTGCAAGTTGGTGATCGGAAAAACCGCTCTGCTTCGCTTCGCGCATTAGTGTGGCATCGAGCTTTTTTCCATGAATGCGTTTCTCAAGTGCGACGATGTTTTTCATCTTTTCCAAAAACCACGGGTCAATATTTGATGAGCGCGCAATTGCCGCGACAGACACACCATTTTGAAGTGCCTTAGCTATGGCGAAGATGCGGCGGGTGGTCGGCTCTCGTATCTCTTCGAGATAGTCAGTAATATCAAAGTTGCCGTTGCGTTGCGCAACGAAACCATCGGCGCCAATCGAGAGCATACGCAAAGCCTTTTGAAACACTTCCTCGAATGAGCGGCCGATTGCCATCACTTCACCCACACTTTTCATCTCGGTGCCTATTTTGAACTGGGCGTTCTCGAATTTATTGATATCCCAGCGAGGGGCCTTGAGAACGAGATAATCGAGAGAAGGCTCGAAACAAGCAGTCGTCTTTTTTGTGACGGAGTTTTCCAATTCCGGCAAGGTGTATCCAAGAGAGAGTTTGGCTGCGACGAATGCCAGCGGGTAGCCGGTTGCCTTGGAAGCCAGAGCAGATGAGCGCGAGAGTCGGGCGTTTACTTCTATGACGCGGTAATCTACCTCGTCTCCTTTTTTACGAGACGGGCTGTCTGTTTTCGGGTTCAGAGCATATTGAATGTTGCATTCACCGACGATACCCAAGTGCCGAATGGTGCGTATCGCTATCTCTCGAAGGCAGTGATACTCTTCGTTCGTAAGCGTTTGCGATGGCGCAACGACCATAGATTCTCCCGTGTGGATACCCATCGGATCCAAGTTCTCCATATTGCACACTGTTATACAGTTGTCTGCGCTATCGCGGACCACCTCATACTCCACCTCTTTCCAGCCGACGAGATTTTCTTCGATTAGTGCCTGATTTGTGAAGCGGAACACTTCGGGAAGTTTCGCCTGAATCTCCGACTTATTATTCATGATGCCGGAACCTTGGCCTCCCAAGGCGAATCCGGAGCGCATCATTAAGGGGTACCCTATTTTCTCCGCAGCTTTCAAAGCTTCGCTTATGTTTTTTGCAGCATGACTGCGCGCAGTTTTCACTTTTATTTCCGCGAGTCGCTGAACGAATAGATCGCGGTCTTCGGTATCGCGTATGGTGGAAACGGATGTGCCAAGAACGCGCACGCCATATTTTTTTAGAACGCCGTTTTCTTCGAGTGCGAGGCCAAGATTGAGCGCCGTTTGTCCGCCGAAAGAGAGCGCTATCGCATCAGGACGTTCTTTTTGTATGACCTGCATCGCGAACTCCTCGGTGAGCGGGAGGAAGTAGACTGTATCCGCAAGTCCTTTATCAGTCTGCACGGTCGCGATGTTTGGGTTCATGAGAACGACCCGAATGTTCTCTTCCTTGAATGCTTTAATAGCCTGCGAACCGGAGTAGTCGAATTCTCCGGCCTGGCCTATTCGGAGACCTCCAGAACCAAGGAGAAGTATTTTTTTCGGCATAGTCATGGGTTTTTTCGCGTGACAGTAGCTCTGCGGCGTCGCTGTCTCCGCGTGCTCGCGGAGCGCTCACTCTCGGTCCGCCGACCTGCGAGAGACGCCGCAGAGTTACTGTCACTACTCATTTTTAGTTGAGAGAGGAATTCGTCGAATATCCACGCAGTGTCAGTCGGGCCAGGAGAAGCTTCGGGATGAAACTGTACCGAACGCCAAGGCTTTCTCTTGTGACGGATACCTTCATTTGAGCCATCGTTTGCATTCGTAAACCATTCTTCCCAATCCGCGGGAAGCGACGCACTGTTCACGGCGTAACCGTGATTCTGCGAGGTGATGTAACATCGGCCGCTCGATGTTTCCAAACACGGTTGGTTTTGAGAGCGGTGTCCGTATTTGAGTTTGTAGGTTTTTGCTCCGGCCGCGAGCGCCAATATCTGATTACCGAGACAAATGCCCAAGATAGGTTTTCCGGCAGCTAGCGCCTTTTTTACGTGCTCAATGGTTGGCTTACACATAGTCGGGTCTCCCGGACCATTTCCGAGAACAAGAGCGTCATATTTTTCGTTGGTGAAGTCGTAATCCCACGGAACTCGTATTACGGTCGTTTCGGGGCGGGTGAGAGAACGGATAATGTTTTCTTTTATTCCACAGTCCACAACCATGATTCGAACGGCTCCCTTGCCGTAAATTTTCCTCTCTCTAATGCTTACGAGCGCGACGAGATTTTCTTTGTTTGGGTCTATGAATGTTTTTGGTTTGCTTGTCCTGAGTTTCTTCGATGGGTCGGATTGGAGAAGTTGACCGAGCATAACACCGTGTTCGCGTAGTTTCTTGGTAAGAGCGCGGGTGTCCACGCCTGTTATCGCCGGTACCCCAGATTTTTTGAGCCAGTTTGCAAGTGATTGCTTCGCGCTATAGTGCGAGTAATTCTCGCTGTATTCGGATACGACAAGTCCCGATACCTGGATTTTCCCTGATTCGAAGTGACTTTTGTCTGGGACTCCGTAGTTTCCGATAAGAGGGTAGGTACATACCAGAATTTGCCCTGCGTAAGACGGGTCGGTAAGTGTCTCTGGATATCCGACCATACCCATATTGAAAACGACTTCTCCGGATACAGATACGGGTGCTCCAAAACTGACTCCCTCGAATACCGCGCCGTTTTTCAATATTAAGCGCATATACAAAAAACCGGCTTATAAGCCGGATAAAAAAACAGACCCTTCCACGGAGTCTTTTTGAGGAAACTATTTGTAGCCATTAAAACTGGATGATATCCGATGATGGCTAATATGTCAACCCCTAGTCTAGTCCAACGCAAGATGGTGCTGAAATTGGAGACTATTCCAGCGTAAATGGAGCCCAAAAGGGCTCCCCCGCTTAATCTCTCCCAGTAGTGTTCTAATCGTTTCCGGAAAGGTCAATT
>CAYPGH010000030.1:0-3201 GCA_964410475.1 uncultured Candidatus Saccharibacteria bacterium | reverse complement strand
CAATTAGTGAACATATGTTCACTAATTGACCTTTGTTGGGGAGCGAGAGATTTCCCCAAAGCTCTGCCTGTCTGCGTGCATCGCACAGGCAGGATACAGAGATGGACGGGACTTGTTTTATTCCGACGCTCAATTACGGAATTCAAAAGACTCTTGTTGTATATCCACCGTATTGCCAACGATGAACTCCTCCACATGTGGATCAATTGCTAAACTCCCGTTCAAATGTTGCAAGGACCCTGATCCATTTACTCCATGCGCAGAATTCCCCGACAGCTTGGCTGCGCGGTAGTTTGTTGATGCATACCTATGTGCATAAGTCTGTGGTTTTGATAATCTGGCCTGATGACACGGTATAATCTCACTAGATACAAACTACCGGACGCTCCCGGCGTGTATATGTTTCTTGGTTCGCCTTCGCGTGGAGTTTCAGCCAGACGAGGAAAGGATATTCTCTATATCGGTAAGGCGGCATCTTTGCGCGACAGAGTGCGGAGCTACTTCTCCCACGACCTGGCTGAAGCGCGTTCTCCGGCGGTTGTAGGAATGGTGGAGAAAGCTACGTCGCTCTCGTGGCAGGAGACAGATTCGGTCCTCGAAGCACTGATACTTGAGGCGAATCTAATAAAGAAGCACCAGCCTCTGTTCAATGTTGAACAGAAAGATAACAAGAGCTGGAACTATCTTGTTATCACGAAGGAAGAATTTCCTCGCGTGATACTTGTCCGTGGTCGTGAATTGTCTTCGGGTTTCCTAGAAGCAAGAAGCTTGAAGCTAGCAGCTAGGTATGGCCCATATCCTCACGGTGGACAACTCAAAGAGGCATTGCGTATCGTGCGCAAAATCTTTCCGTTCCGAGACAGGTGTCTACCTGGTGCGGGAAAACCTTGTTTCAATCGGCAAATAAAATTATGTCCCGGCGTATGTTCAGGCGAGGTGAGTAAAAAAGAATACGCACGAACCGTAAAGAACTTACGCGAACTTTTCAGCGGCAATTTCAAAGGACTAAAGCGCCAGCTTGCGCGTGAAATGAAATCTGCCGCGCGGAAAGAGGATTTCGAACGTGCCGCCTCTTTGTGTTCCCAAATTGCGGCCTTGGAACATATACGGGATGTTTCGCTTATAAAAAACGAGAATCGTGTAGCGGGAGGAGGGCCCATTCATGAAAATGATTCCCGTGCACGGATCGAAGCGTATGACGTTGCCCATACTGCCGGATTGGAGACAGTTGCTGTTATGACTGTCATTGAGGGAGGGGAGCCGGAAAAGTCGGCGTATCGGAAGTTCAAGATACGGACCGCGAAAAATGACGATGTGGCGGCCTTGAGTGAAGCTATAGAGCGCCGCCTTAGTCATACCGAGTGGCCATTGCCGCGCGTTCTCGTCATTGATGGAGGGAAGGCGCAGTTGCGTGCCGCAGAGCGCATTCTTGATAGGGTAGGTCTAGCGATCCCCGTCGTTGGTGTTGTAAAGAATGAATTTCATAAACCGAAGAATCTCATCGGCAATCAGAAATCAATCCAAGCGTACGGAAAAGATATTCTCTTCGCGAATGCCGAAGCGCATAGATTCGCAATAACATTTCATCGCGCTCGACGGCGCAAGGGGATGGTACTCCGTTAGAAATAGGACGCGGAAACGGAGTCAATTCCGAATTCTAAAACGTCACGCCTCATAATACCGACCTTGCAACTATACAAGAATTCGTTGCCTGCGATTTCTAACGGGGTGATATAATTTTGGAATGACACGTACGAGTGTGGGTATCTTGCGCGGGGGCACTTCCGGTGAATACGCGCTCTCGCTCAAAACAGGGGCGGCGATGCTCTCGTCTCTTCCGGAAGATAAATACGATACGCGTGACATTTTCATAGATAAAAGTGGGATGTGGCATTTGCGTGGAATACCAGCTAATCCTGCGCGCGTGCTTGCACAGATAGACGTTGTTCTAAATGCGCTTCACGGAGGCATCGGAGAGGACGGTACTGTGCAAAGGATTCTGGAAAGAGAGGGTATCGCATACGCGGGCTCGAGTGCGCATGCAAGTAACCTCTCGCTCAATAAAGTACGTGCGCGAGAAGCGTTCCGAAAAGAGGATATCCGGATTCCACACAGCGTTTCGTTCACATTGGACAACGACATGAATACACGCGACATGGCGCGAGCAGTCTTCTCGCAGTTTGGTCCGCCATATATCGTGAAGCCGCCTTCGGATGGTGCAGGACGAGGCGTCAGATTTGTCGCGATGATTATTGAGCTTCCTGAACAAATAGCCGATGTACTCGATGAATTTGGAAGCGTGCTCGTGGAGGAGTTTGTGGATGGAGAAGAAGCCACTGTTGGCGTTATAGAGAATTTTCGAGACGATGAGTTATATGTATTGCCGCCTGCGCACATCGAAATTCCGGAAGGGCATCGACATATCGTGTATGACCACCACGAACAGGGGATATTACGACACAACGTGCCGAGCAATTTCTCTCATTCCGAAAAGAAAGCGCTCGCCGAAATCGCGCGCGCGGCGCATCGAGCACTGGGGCTTTCGCACTTTTCACGCGCAGACGTCATTCTTACCTCTCGAGGGCCGTATCTCTTGGAAGTAAATGCATATCCCGGTTTGTATGCCGGTGCGGCATTTCCGCTGATGTTGGAATCTGTCGGCTCTTCAACGAGCGAATTTCTTGAACACGCAATTGCCTTGGCACAGCGTTGATCTTGTAAACCGGTGCATTGCGAGACCACAGGGTGTTAAACACCGGTTTCTGGCTCCTCGGCTCGGAAATGCAAAAGAGTACTTTTGCATTTCGCTCGCCCTACGTCGCCAGTAAAGGCGTTTAAGATTCGCGTCCCGTTCAGTCTTGTGTATTATGAAGCCTACGCGTCAAGCTCTGACGCGAAATATCGTGAAAGTCAGCTCAAGCTACTTTCTGGTGCTACGGTGCATCTGAAAAAACGAATAAAAAACAGCTTGACTCAAGGTTAGTTCATGTGAGGGGCCCTTAGCTTAGTTGGTAGAGCGCCACATTTGCAATGTGGAGGTCACCGGTTCGAATCCGGTAGGGTCCACCAAATTGAATTTTGGGCGAAAAAATCAGTTGGCGATTCTGCCTGCAGTCCGGACGTACAAAACAACATTGACAAAAGTGCTCCTTCTGCTACAATCGTCACTGTCTTACATTCTCCATTGGTTTTTGTCTTGGG
>CAYPGH010000029.1:0-6993 GCA_964410475.1 uncultured Candidatus Saccharibacteria bacterium | reverse complement strand
CTACAGCCATAGAGATGCTTTGTTTTCGAATACGGGGCTATTACCCTCTGGGGCCTTGCTTCCCAGCAAGTTCCTCTAACTAAGCATTTTGTAACTCTACTCGCTATTCACGAACGCTGTAGCCTTATGACCCCCATCCCCATAAACAGTTGCCAGGTGTCAGGTTCTAGGTGCTAGGGAAATACATTGCTGCATTCAACCTAGTCCCTGGTCCCTGGAACCTCGCCCCTATTTATGTGGCTGAGTTTGGGCTCCTCCCTTTTCGCTCGCCGCTACTAAGGGAATAACTATTGTTCTCTTTTCCTCTCGGTACTGAGATGTTTCACTTCCCGAGGTATGCTCCCGCAACTCGTTAAAGTAGCAGGTCATCGAGTGTTGCTCGATGGGGTTTCCCCATTCGGAAATCTCCGGATCAAAGGTTGCTTAGCACCTCCCCGAAGCATATCGCAGCTAAACCACGTCCTTCATCGCCTTCTTCAGTCTAGGCATCCACCACACGCCCTTACTCAGAACTCCCGCTAGGAATTCTGAGAACCGCGTTTCTACCCCGTGAGATGCGTTAGCTATCTCACTCTGGGTAACTTTCTGCTCGTCCACTACAAGATGGACGAGACTTTTCTTTTTGTCCCACTCTTTCCGAAGAAAGGGCGGGATTCCTGCATTCCATTTCGGAGACTTTAACCGAAATGGAACGTTGTTGATTTTTGTGTCTCCAGCCGCTCTTTTGGCACGCATGCAAAAAGACCGTCTGGATTATTTTCTCTTTTCAATTGTCAACGATCACTGTATATGGCACTGAAAAAGGCCGCTTGTGGCGGCCCCGATTGCGCAAGAATTACCACGCGCTACCGTTGCCGTTTTTTCGTACTGTTTCTGAACTCCATATACCTAATGAGTATATTCTAGAGTGTTTCTAGTGTCAACCTTGCGATATATTTGCCAATGGATATCTCCACTATAAGATTCCGAAAAGCCAAATTTCTTTAAAAAAGGCATTAGGTTTCCTAATCACGCCGATTATTGAGGATTTCTTCGGCTTTTTCCAGGTCTTCCGGAGTAGTTATTGAGAGCCAAAACGTGGCCTGGATAAGCTTGAGAGGAATATCTGCCTTTACAAGAGTCTGCGGAAGACCAAATTCGGGACTTCCGGGAGATTTCGGCACCATGGAAACATCAAACACTTTCGTATCAAGACAATAAAGACCAGTGTTGAGGAAGCCCGTACCTCCTTTATGCTCATCGCTTTCCAGAATATCTTTCACTCGCCCATGCTTGTCGACAATAATTTTCGCGGCACTCCCCAATGCGTCAACTTTGAGCGCAACAACAGACCATCCTGTGGATTCTGCGGCGTGTACGATGTCCTCTTTTGCATAAATGTCATCTGCGTTCATCACGAGAAAAGAATCGCGGAGTACTGAACTCGCACACCACAAGGCTCCCGCCGTGCCATTTGATTTCTCCTGTTCTATATAGAAAATACGTTTGTCATTATAAAAGCCACCAAGATACTTCTGTATCGCGCCCCCCATGTAACCGACCACGATGACAACCTCATCAACTTGCTCCGGAAGAGCGTCGAGTTTGTGTTCAATGAGTGTTTTGTTAGAAACCTCAAGAAGCGCCTTTGGCGCTCCGTCGGTAAGAGATCCCATCCGCTCACCGCGCCCAGCCGCAAGAATGACACATTGCATCCCGTTAGAAGTAGGGCGCGAAGACAAAATTGATTCCGTGCCGTACTTGATTAAATCTTATAATATCGATCCGCATACTTATATTGTACATTCGTCGTCCGCGACTTATAACGGGATTGCATGTTAGATTTTGTTAGCGAGCATAGTGAGCCTAGAAAATCTTACACCCGCACAAATTTCCCAACGAAGACCGGAGAGCCCATGAAAGTCTACGGGGGACTGGCCCAGAACAAAAGCATTGCCCACACATTGGCATTGCAGGAAATTTAGGCGGGTCAAGAATATGTAATTCGCTTCGCTCATAACATCTTCTTGATTGTATCAAAAAGTCAGAAATGCGAAGCGCCCATCGCGATTTGCGCGACGGGCGCATGCAAAAACAAACAAAGAGAATTATCCGCGGTCACGTCCTATTTCTGAACGAATTTTCTCTATTGTGCGAGCGGCAGCTTCTTTGCCACCAAGTCCAAATGCCAAGCCAGCTGCAATTGATACTGCGGCCACAAAGCCCATAAACAATATCTGGACGAACTCTGCTGCGACACCAAGCTGGTTCAATACTGCCATTATGGCGATAATCCATACTGACCACTTCGCAACACTGCCAGCAAGATTTCCGGCATGTGCACCTGCTGCGCGAGCTGAGCTGGCAACCACCTTCTTTACCACCTCTGCGACAACGGCCGCGAGAATGAGGATCAATACCGCAACAAAGACCTGCGGTAGATAGAACAATACCGTCTGGTAGAGGAAGGCAGTAACCGCATTGAGACCGATTATCTCAAGCGCGGCCACGAGAAAGACTATGATGACGAACCACTGGACAAGTATGCCCAAGAAAGCACCGACGTTTAGATTGAAACCAGCGTCCCGTGCCATTTCATTCAGTCCCGCTGCCTTTAAGGCATCGTCAATACGCAGTATTTTCACGACCTGGTCCACGACGCGATATAGAACCGCGGCAACAACCCAGCCGAGAATGAATACGATTACGGCTACCACTATTTGAGGCAAAGCCTGTACAACTACTATCCACAACTCTGCAAACGATTGTTGAAGCAGGTTTGCCGATTCCGAAACTATCATAATTGGGGTAGGAAAAGTTAACGAATAAGCTTTTATAACGGTTTTCGACCTCTTATATCTTAATGGTAGCATCCGACCCTCTGTGGGGGGAGTCGAGTTTTCAGTCTTGTGTGGATAGGGTTGAAGGGTAAAAATCACTGATTTTTTGCCTTTTACCTGCTCGCTTACCTGTCTGTCGAAGCCCCTCACCTTGCTGAAACCCCGTCTGAGCGAAGCACTGTCGACGCAGGCGAGGAAAAAAGGTGGGAAATCAAAGTAATTGCACCTTATCCAATAGGACTAGATGCGGATAATCCAGTGTATCTCGAAGGAGGCGATCCTGAATCGTTAGTCTATAACGAAACTCAGGAGTGGAAAAAGCTGCATAACGTATCTCGCGACCAAACTGAGGTTCCAGGGCTCTAATCGCTCGCTCAAGACGACTCTCATTCAGGGGGTCGCCGGCAACGATAATATCAACTGGCCTTGTTGGGTCGCCCATAAAAGACCCAGACAAAATTATCACGACTACCTTGCCTGAGTGCTTCAGTGCCTCCGTGATCTCGCGGTGTCGCACGGGATCTATTTCGTGAACAAACGAGGAGAGTGGACGGGCATACTTGAAATCCTGATTAAAGAGCCATGTGTGCTCTTTTTGTTGTTTGGCTTGTATCACGCGTCTCGAATTATTAGCTAGAGTTATTGTGACCCTTCCCTTTTTTAATACCCCGATCTCTTCGAGGTCTCGGATTTCCTTAACCGCGGAATCAAGCGGCACATCCGCACGCTTTGCTGCGTTGTCGACGGTAAACGTCTCAAGAGGAGAGAGAACAAAAATACGAACAATTCGAGCGCGATTCTTATTCCCTAGAAATGCCGTTAGAAAATCTTTGTTCATCACGAAAAGTATACTCCCCGCTTTGGTGTCCTGCAAAATACTACAAAACGACCCCTTTATGAGGTCGTTTTGTAAACCGGTGCACCGGTTTCTGGCTCCTCGGCTCGGAAATGCAAAAGAGTACTTTTGCATTTCGCTCGCCCTACGTCGCCAGTAAAGCGAAATGCCGTTATTATTTGAGAGCGATCCAGAAATGTTATTTCAAGGTTACTTTCCCACCAACCGTCGTCGTTTCGCTCCTCCTTGAGAACCTTCGGTTCTCAACACCCTAGAATCCCTCCATATGCGGAGGGATTCTAGGGTTGCTTTCCTCCACGGGAGACCAGATGTTCTTCTTACAGAAGCAGTACACCTTGTGGATTTTCTCATCGCTTACGCTCGATAAAATCTCACAAGGTCTTGCGCCGCTCCTTAACCCGCGGCTCACCCGACCCCACTCTAGGGCAGGAGTAAAGTTACTTAAGGGTAACTTTACCACCTGCCTCTTCTATTTTCTTCTTCCATGCCTCCGCGTCTTCTTTCTTCACGTTCTCCTTGAGCATTGCGGGAGCACCTTCTACAAGGTCCTTTGCCTCTTTGAGACCGAGAGCCAAAACCTCCTTTACCACCTTGATGACGGCGATTTTTTGGGCACCTACCGCAGTAAGTTCCACATTGAACTCACTTTTCTCTTCGACTCCAGATGCGCCCGCACCCGGAGCCGCGACAGCGACTGCTTGCGCCGAAACACCAAATTTCTTTTCGAAGACCTTCACGAGCTCGTTCAGCTCGAGGACGGTCATCTTCTCAACTTCCTCTATCAATTTCTTAAACTTAGATGGAACTTCCACCGATTCGTCGGAGGGAGTAGCGGAATCATCCGACGCTCCTCCCGCGACAGAAGGCGCTTCAGTGTTCTGTGTTTCTGCCGCGCCCTGTACCTCCTCGTTTACTTCTTCTGACATACTGATTGTAATTATGTTAGCCACTAATTTATGATTGCTTCTTCCTAAACCCTTACAGGTCGGATGGTTAGGTCTCACGACCTGATTTAGCCTCCGCGATAGCACTGAGCGCAATCACTAATCCCTGAATTGGAGAGTTAATGACGTTCGCGAACATGCCACGCAATACCTGTATGGACGGAATCGTCGCGATTTCTTGCATCTCCTCTTGCCCCATTAGGCGTCCTTCAAAAAGTCCGCCGAGGATAGAGAGTTTGCCCGCGAATTTCTTTCCGAATTCATGGACAAGTCGAGCCGCGCCCGTCACGTCATCGCCAATACCCGTCGCAATTGCTACTTCGCCTTTGAGCGATACATCCTCATGCTTATGCCCCAAGCTCTCAAGCGCACGTCGAATGAGCGTCTTTTTTGCGACGATATAGGACACGCTTTCACTGCGCAAATGACGGCGCATGGCCGTTTCATCGGCAACAGAGAGGTCTGTGAAGTGCACAAAGACTGACGAAACACCGTCCTTGAGCGTGCCTTTCAGTTTCTCAACTATTTCTTCTTTCTGTTTTCTTGTCTTCATGACAAATGAAAAAACCTTATAATCAAGGCCCTCTTATCCGCCAGTTGGCAGATTTCCTGAGAGTTTCGACCTCGGTAGGCGCATGCGCTTGAAGACCTTTCGATCACCCACTTTCTCTGGCCTTGTGATACGCATCTTACAGGTTTCAAGTAGCTGGTCAAATTGACTTTTTGCAAAAAGATGCTACTCTTTTGCGCGGACAGGGTAGCGTCGTTCGGTCAGCAGAGGAGATTGACCATGACGTTCGATGAGAAAATCGCCGAGTTGCGAAAGTTTGTAGATTACAGCTTCCGCAATGTCGGTGAATGCGATTTCCGCACTTTGCGTGCGGTCGCCCACGACGCGCTCGATAAATTCGACGCAGGCGACTCTCTCGCCGCCAGCATCGGTATCGATAGGCTGGGGCCGGAGAACGCACGCAATATGCGCGCAAAGCTTCGCCGACTCGACATCGCGTTCGAGTAGGCCGACAAGAAAGCATCGCGAGGTGGTTATGTATTGCGTAATCCTCGCGATGCGGCGCCGGTAGAGAGCCTGAGGGGATCTACCGGCTTTTAATTTTTAAATTCCAACATCGTCTGAATGGCAGCGGCAGTTTGTTTTTCAGAATTCTGCGATACCTCGTATGTATTCACAGCTAAGGTAATAATAAAGCTCACACTGATGAACGTGAGAAAACCGAGTGTAAAACGAAAGAATGAACTCGCAGGATTCATCCCGTTAGAAGTAGGACGCGGAAACTGACGCCTTTCCACGCCCGACTTGATTAAAGTCTTTTTTAATATCGACTGTTATACGATTTTCGTGCAAACATCGTCCACGCACCGTTAGAGTCCTCTCCCTCCGAGATTGGTTGATTTTGTATGACTGCATATTGTTGATGCACGGAGTCTCTAACGGAGCAAAACTTCTGACGGGATTCATGATTTGAGACATATATTGTAACATCGCATGCCCCATGCGCTGGATGGCTCCGCCTACCCCACAGGGCATATCCCATGAGATAGAGCTCGTGGAACTCGCCATCTCACGGGGTATACTTTTACTGATGAAGCGATTCCCTATCTACATAACCCTTTCCATACTTCTTCTCTTTGTCCCTTCCGTATATGCCGAAGGAATCAACGCGGGCTTCCCTTCCCAACCCCTTTGGGTATCGAAAACAAACGCAACTGCCGGTGAAACAATCTCATTATTTACAGCGGTCTATAATGGGGATAATGAGAAGCTCTTAGGAACCGTTGCGTTCACCGTCGACGGAGAGCGTGTCGGAGGGAAAGATATCGCAATTGAGGGCGGAGCAAGTGAGCTTATCTCGGTAGAGTGGCGGGCAATCGCTGGCGAGCACAGTATAGCGGCGATGATTGAGGGAACCTCCATCGCCATCGCGCAAAAAGAAACTGTGGCCATAACAATCGCCGTTGCCGAGGCGCCGCCGACACCTCTTAGAGATGCGGCCACGGCCGCATCCGAAATACTCGCAGGCGCCACTCGTGCGGCGGCACCCGTTATCTCAAACGCCGCAAATACTACGTACGGACTCGTCGAATCTCTGCGACTCGACGCCATTTCACGTCTCGAGAACATGGCAACAAACACAACTTCGTCGCAAGAAAACTTGGCTACACCGAGCATTGCGGGAACAAGTACGTCAGCCGTTACGGGATTCAGTGAGTCCGCATCGAGCACTCCATCCGCACTCTCCCAAATGGGTAAGGTCGCCGCGACCGTTGCGCTTGTTGCCATAAAATCTCGCGCGCTCTTCTATCCGCTCTTTATCCTCTCTCTATTCGTCATTCTCTACCTTCTTTTCCGTTGGGC
>CAYPGH010000028.1:0-7291 GCA_964410475.1 uncultured Candidatus Saccharibacteria bacterium | reverse complement strand
TGTATTCCGACCCGCAGGGTAAACGCCCTGTAGAGTCGGAATGAGCCAATTTACGGCAAAACATAATAATGCCAAAGTTACAGCATGGGTAAACTTTCAATTGTCGCAACTCCGATAGGCAACCTCGGAGACATGACGTTCCGGGGACTGTGGACTCTGAAGGAGTGCAATGCGATATATGCGGAAGATACACGCGTTGTTTCCAAACTTCTTTCACACTACGGACTCCGCACATCGGTTTTCAGACTCGATGCCGCGACAGAAGGCAAGAAGGCGGACGAGGTTATCGAGCGCATGGAAAAAGGGGAACATGTCGCGTATGTGACTGATGCAGGCACGCCTGGTATTTCTGACCCGGGCGCGCGATTGGTCGCAAAGGTACGCGAAGAATTACCAGAAGCGACAATAGAGGCACTTCCCGGTCCGTCGGCCCTTACAGCGGCGCTTTCGATAGCGGGCATTTCCTCGGACAAATTCCTATTTCTCGGTTTTTTGCCACACAAAAAGGGGCGCCAGACTGCGGTGAAAAAGATAGCCGCGAGCGAAGTACCTGTCATTCTCTACGAATCGCCGCACCGAATTCTCAAGTTTCTTGGCGAGCTTGCGAATGCGGCGCCCAAAGCGCGGGTGACTATTGCACGCGAACTCACGAAGATACATGAAGAGATTCTCGTTGGGTCTCCTGCGGAACTCTCAAAGAGCATAGAGAAAAATAAGAAAGCGCGGGGCGAATTCGTTGTTATCATTCAGGTATAAGGTATTAGTTGGTAACGTCTGTGGAATAGAGTATTGATTTATTTTCGATTGGTTATACTCTTGTGATGAACCACTATATTGTATGACGCTTGATATTCTAATAATATTCGCAGGTAGTTTTGTTGCCGCGTTGCCGTTCCTGGGGTTTCCTTCGAGCTGGGACACAGCCCTTTTCTTTCTTGTAGGGATTTTCATTATCGGGCTCGGTATTGCCGTACAACGTCGTGGTGATACGCGAGGGTCGGCCGAGAAAAGAGACGCGATGTCTGTGGAAAATTCGATACGAAAGAGCGAACACGAGTCCCGTTAGAGACTGCGGAAGACGCGCATGCTTTATGCAACTATTGTGTCGAATATCAGTAGGGTCGATTATCCGCGCTAGATCATGGACGGGAAGTATCGCTTCCTGTCTCTAATAGGATGACACGCTCTAGTGCAGGATTTCTCGCAAGCGCCGCATTTGTTGCGCTCGGAGCGGCAGGTGTGTTTGCATACTCTTCGGGTTCTTCCCAACTCTCGTTCGCGCGTGTTTCCGATGTATCCGAGACGAGCACTTCAACACAGCCGATAATCCCAGCAGTCAAACACATTCCTACCCCCGTGCCAGTAAAGGCGATTTATATGACCCAATGCGCGGCGGGCACTCCGTCATTCCGAAAGGACCTGACGAAGCTTATAGATGAAACGGAACTGAACGCGATTGTTATCGACATCAAGGATTATTCCGGTGGCATTGCGTTCCCCTCGGATGACCCGATGCTTGCACCCTATGTATCAGACAAATGCGGCGCGGGCGACATGAAGGAGTTCGTAAAGGAATTGCACGACAATGGAGTCTACGTTATCGGACGCATCACAGTTTTTCAGGACCCATTGTATACATCAGCGCATCCGGAATTGGCCGTTAAGAAGGAGACCGCCACTACAACCGTGTGGAAAGATAACAAAGGACTCTCGTTCATCGACGTGAGCGCTGAACCGTTCTGGCGGTACATCGTCACACTTGCAAAGGCTTCTTATGCCATCGGTTTCGACGAGCTCAATTTTGACTACATACGGTTTCCTTCCGACGGCAACATGAAAGACATTTACTATCCATGGAGCCGAGGCAAAGAGAAGCAAGTGGCATTGGAAGCATTTTTCAAATACCTTCACGGTGAGTTGAAACCAATTGGAATTGTTCTTTCCGCAGATCTTTTCGGAATGACGGCGACGAATGAAGACGACCTTAATATCGGGCAAGTTCTGGAGCGTGCGCTCCCATACTTCGATTATGTTGCTCCGATGGTATACCCATCTCACTATCCGTCGGGCTTCCATGGCTATACTAAAGTGAACGAACACTCATACGACATCGTACATTTTTCCATGGGTGAAGCTGTGAGGCGAACTCTCGCTACCACAACACCCATCGGTTCATTTGCATACCAGAGAATAGGCACAACATCGCCCGCAGTATATGAAAAACCCTCCTATACCATGTCGGCCATGCGCCCATGGCTCCAGAGCTTTGATTACCCAGTAACGTATACGCCGGAGATGGTAGCTGCACAAATTAAAGCGATCAACGATGTCGGTCTCTATGGTTATATGTTCTGGGACCCCGCAAACAAATACAGAAGTTTGCGGCAAATACTTTCTACAGAATAGCCGATTTTCACTCAGGCGTGCGCTATACTTATATTTCATGCCACCCGAACAACGGGACGACGATCGTCGTATAAACTATTTTGCATCGACGCACACGCGAGGCAAGCGTGAGATGTTCGGTATACGCGCAGAAGATCGCGGTAAACACGTGTACATCATAGGTAAGACCGGCATGGGTAAATCCACCATGCTCGAGAACATGGCCATTCAGGATATCCAGAACGGTGAAGGTATCGCGTTTATCGATCCGCACGGCGCGACCGCAGAGAAACTCCTCGACTTCGTTCCGCACGAGCGCATCAAAGATGTCGTCTATTTCGCACCTTTCGACACCGATCATCCAATCGGTTTCAATGTTATGGAGGATGTTGGCTACGACAAGCGACATCTCGTAGTTTCCGGCCTCATGGGTGCTCTAAAGCGCATCTGGGTGGATGCGTGGAGTGCGCGAATGGAATACATTTTGCAGAATACTCTCCTGGCGCTTCTGGAATACCCGGGGTCCACGCTCTTGGATGTGAATCGAATGCTCACCAATAAGTCGTTCCGTACATCAGTCGTGGATAAGGTGACCGACCCAATTGTGAAATCATTCTGGGCGGAAGAGTTTGCGAGCTTCACCGACACTTACGCGCGTGAAGCAACTCCTGCCATTCAGAATAAGGTCGGCCAATTCACATCGAACCCCCTTATTCGCAATATCGTTGGTCAGCCGACATCCTCATTTGATCTGCGGAAGATGATGGACGAGAAGAAAATATTTATCGTGAATCTCTCCAAAGGGCGCATGGGTGAGACGAACGCTGCACTTTTGGGCTCTATGTTAGTCGTCAAGATATATCTTGCGGCGATGTCACGCGCCGATGAGCCTGCGACGCGTCTCGCTAAACTCCCGCGCTGTTACTTCTATGTGGACGAATTTCAATCAATGATGAACGAAGCGTTTGCAGACATTCTTTCAGAATCGCGCAAATATAAATTGGCACTAACGCTTGCGAACCAGTACATAGAGCAGATGGAGGAAAAGGTGCGTGACGCGGTCTTTGGCAACGTCGGGACATTGGTATGTTTTCGCGTGGGGCCGTTTGATGCAGAAGTTTTAAAGACTATTTTCGAGCCTACGTTTGTCGCCGAAGATCTGGTTGGCCTCGGTATCGGTCAAATCTACCTGACGCTTATGATAGACGGAGTTGGTTCGCGTCCATTCTCAGCAGAGACCATCCCACCCATTGATCCACCTGCTATTTCATATCGTGACGATGTCATTCGGAATTCGCGGGAACAGTACTCGCGGTCTCGTGTCGATATGGAAGCGTTTATAATAAAACGGCAGAAAGAGTTTGCGCCGCCACCGAAGGCTGAAAAAAAACGTTTTCCGGAGCAGACAAGCAGTGGAAGGAGGGGTGGAAATCGAGAGCGCTTCCAAGGTGGAGGAGGAGGTACCGTTCGTCACGAGGAAAGAGGGCGGTCTCAATATCGACCACCATCGGGAGCAACGCGGGATAATCAATATAGAGATGCAAGACCTAAACCTGCTCCTGCGCCCTCTGCTCCTCCGGATGTAGCGTCGCCTTCTAGTCGCTCCGCGCTCCGTGCGGCAATAGCAACGGCATGTCCACCCACTTCTACTCATGAGAGTACAGGACATTCTCCGGCCGATATCCTACGCGAAAAAAAGGCGGCAAAAACGACTTATGCAAATCCACAGGATTCTCGCTCTTCTGCTACTCCCGCGCCGAATGTGCGGGATAATGCATCTCATGAACGAAGTGGCCTGCCTGCCGAAGCCCAGAATCATAAGAAGAATGGCGCTATCCATGATTCGGCGCAGGCAGGCGAAGTTTCCCCCGAACTTCTCGCGCGCGTCATTAATGGAAAAAACGGAAAGGACATTTGACATTTTTACGCTTGTCATTCTCGTTTCTCTTATTTCCAGCGGGGCGCTCATATTTGTGCCGAGTCCTGTCGAGGGGCATGTCATCATTAATGAAGTCGCATGGATGGGAAGTGTCGTGGGAGGAAGCCCAAATGCGAACGCCGAATGGATCGAACTGAAAAATACCGGAAGCAACAGCATTGACCTTTCCGATTGGACTCTGAAGGCAATTGACGGTGCGCCGGATATTTCTGTTTCTCCGGATGAGTGTCAGAGCACGACCGTTCAACCAAATGGTTTTTTTCTTCTTGTGCGTACGAACGACAGTGTGTTGGGGGTTTCTGCAGATTGTGTGTACACTGGCAGTCTCGGAAACGCTGGGGAACTGTTGGAACTTCGCAGTGCGTCAGGAAGTCTAATCGACAGCGTTAATGCAGGAGATGGGTGGCCTTCGGGCGACAACGCGACGAAAGACACGATGCAAAGAACATCAACCGGTGGGTGGATTACGGTTGCGCCGACGCCGCGCATCGCCAATGCAGTTGCCACAGCAAGTAGCGTTGACCCGGGAGATAGTGGTTCCAGCTCCTCCACAGTACTCCCAAGTACGAGTGCCTCCGCCGTGGCATCGTCAGCTTCGATGGTACGAGTGACAGCTGGAAACGACCGTATTGTCATAGTCGGAGTTGACGCGCGTTTTGAAGGTGCCGCATACGACGCAGGAAACCATATCGTTGAGGCGCAACTCCGGTGGAACTTTGGCGACGGGACATCCGCCTTGGGAAGAACAGCGATACATCGATGGGAATACCCGGGGCGCTACGCGGTCGTGCTCGAAGCGACACGCTTTGGAGAGGTCGTGTCCCAAAGAATTACAGTATCAGCGGAGGAGGCACAGATAGGATTCTCTCTTTTACCAGACGGCGGAGTCTTACTGGAAAACAACTCAACGCGTGACACCGATCTCTCTAACTGGCGTATTTCCAACAGGGGATTGATATTTACGTTCCCATCCAACACCATTGTGCTACGCGGCTCTTCGATACGTCTGTCCCCTATGGCGTTGCACTTCAGTGCATCCGCCGAAGCAGGACTGCTGTATCCGAACGGTGATGTCGCACAGTATGCACACATTCAAACGATTGCTGGAAACTCCGGTGTGGATGTCGACGTTGAAGAAGATATCGCATTAACTGTAGCGACGTCGTCCGCGTCCTCAGAATCATCTTCTGAAACACCGGCCGTTCTTTCCGTGAATGAAATAGACGATTCGTTTGATACAGCAACAGAAATCGTGCAATCTGAGGATGTCGCGAGTGTCCCTGAGGAGGAACCGATTTCTGAATCGGAGAATACACGGCAGGTTGCGGCGGTCGCAGCCGACGTAGACACCAGCTCTAAGACCTCTTTCGTATGGTGGTTTGGCGCAATTCTTGTGATGGGATTGGGTACTATCGCAGTGTCACTTGCGCCACGCCTGCGCCGCCACGCGACTTCATCCGCTTCTCCTGTGACCAGTGTGGAGCTTAAGGATTGGAACATCATTGAGGATATCGAAGAAACAAGATAATGTTCGGACATGACTGATAGAAAGAAAACGGCACTAGTAACCGGAGGAGCTGGATTCATAGGGTCGCATTTGTGCAAACGGCTTGTGCAAGAAAACTACCACGTCATTTCTCTGGATAACTATTTCACGGGTTCAAGAGAGAATCATATTGAAGGAGTGGACTATCGAAAAGGGCACACCAAGGATGTAGCTTCTCTCGTTCCAGAATCTGATATCGATCTTGTCTATCATCTTGGGGAGTATGCGCGAGTAGAACAAAGCCTTCTGGAGCCCGAACTGGTGCGTGATCTAAACGTTATTGGGACGGAAGGAGTGCTAAGTTTTTGGAAAAAACATCGGTGCAAGCTTGTCTATGCCGGTTCGTCAACGAAATTCGGTGATTCCGGTATTGCACGCCATACAACGCCGTATGCTTCAACGAAGGCGGCAAATACAGAACGTGTGAAAGAAATCGGAGATGTCGAAAGGCTACCGTATGCCATCACGTATTTTTACAATGTATATGGACCGGGCGAACGTGCTGGTGTCTACGGAACGCTTATTGAAGCGTTCAAGCAGATGTATCTCTCCGGAGCTCCGCTCACGGTTACCTCACCAGGCACACAGAAACGCAACTTCACGCACGTCGAGGATATTGTTGATGCACTTATATTGGTCGGAGAGAATGGACATGGTGATGAGTATGGTCTTGGGCATGAAAAATCGTTTACGATATTGGAAGTCGCTCATCTTTTCGGAGTGGATGTTGTGATGCTTCCCGAACGTGCAGGTAATCGTATGGCGTCCGGTTTGGATGCGACAAAAATAAGTGCGCTCGGTTGGAAACCGAAGCACACACTTGAGGAATATATTCGTGAGTTTCTCGCTACGCACGCGCGGGGAATTGAACGTGAAAAGCGTGTTCTCGTATTTTCCACAACATTCCATCCGACCAACGGGCCCGCAGAAAATACGCTTATTGAATTAATGCGCAAAATGCCCGACGTTCAATTCGATATCGTAACTACGGAGTTTTCTCTCGATGCGCGGAAGACTACACCGCCAACCCCTAATGCACACATTCATCGTGCTGGCTTTGGATACTCGACTGACAAGTACTTGCTTCCATGTATAGGATTTTGGAAGGGCAGAGCATTGTATCAGAAACATAGATACCTTTTTGCGTGGTCCCTCATGGCAAGTTATGCAGCTCTCGCGGGAGTGTTACTTAAACGTACGACAAAGTTGCCCCTTCTCATCACGTTAGCTGATCAGGATCTCGGGAATGTATCTGCCTTCACACGTTTTCTGCTCAGAATAATTTTCTCGGATGCCGATCAAGTATACGGTGCGAACATAACGCAAGAAAAATATGCGGCACATCTTGCTTCTGGCAGTTTATTGCGGCGCTCGATAGGCGAGGGCGATGCATTCGCGAATCAATTGCGATATGCGTATGC
>CAYPGH010000027.1:0-7628 GCA_964410475.1 uncultured Candidatus Saccharibacteria bacterium | reverse complement strand
TCCGAGCCCAGCCCTGCCCACCGAAGGGGGCAGGGAGACAGAAACCGGTGTGCACCGGTTTACGAGAGCGGAATGAGAATGACCCTGGCTTTCACCAGGGTCATTCTCTATCGAAGGTAAAGGAAAAAGAAATTACCAGCTCCTGCCACCTCCGTTTCCACCTCCGCCTCCGCGTCCGCCTCCGCGTCCGCCGCCGTAGCCACCACGTCCGCCTTCACGAAAGTTGTTGCGAGGCTCCATCGGTCGCGCTTCGTTAACCGTAAGCGAGCGACCGCCGAAATCCTTACCATTCCACATCTCAATCGCCTTCAGTGCTTCCTCGTCGGAAGTCATTTCCACGAAACCGAATCCCTTGGAACGGCCGCTCATCTTATCCATGATGATGACGGCGCTATCCACGGCTCCGGCCTGTGAGAAGGCGTCTTTGAGCTCAGCGTCAGTCGTGCTGTAGGGTAGCCCGCCGACGTATAGCTTCTTAGCCATTGTATTGTTTGATTGTGCTTGCCCCGTTGCAAACGTCTCATTGACGCCGACAAATTCTGATGAAACTCAGAAAGTCTTGATCGCGAACTTATGCAATTGCGCCGTTTTCAACGTTTTGCTACCGGGGTATTCCTTTAAACTGATGTAATCAACCCTTTCCCTGCCTTCCTCCGGTCTACACAACCTACGGCGCACTGGAAAACTACATTCACCACCAGCATACCCTCGTGAGGATAACAGTCAATACCCCCCACCGAAAAGGCAGGGGTTCAGTTGAAACATTCCGCAAAACATTGTTGATAAAACGCGCGACGGTATATAATGCTCCCAATGTCGAAAACGTCCGATTCTGTGTTCGCGAACGTAGCTCTTGAGTTTGTGCGGGTCACAGAGGTGGGCGCCATAGCGGCGGCACGATGGGTAGGAAAAGGTGACGGCAAAGCCGCTGACCAAGCTTCAGTGGACGCAATGCGCGAGTATTTCAACACGATAGATTTCAACGGAGAAATAGTTATCGGCGAGGGTGCGAAAGATGAGGCGGCTGAACTCTATGTCGGCGAGAAATTAGGAACGGGTAAAGGCCCGCTCTTCGAGATAGCGATAGACCCATTGGAGTGCACCGATTCGGTTGCAAACGGCCGACCCAATGCAATCTCTGTCATCGCGACGGGACCAGAAGGTTCACTGTATCGAGCGGCAGATTCATACATGGAAAAACTCGCGGTCGGTCGCTTGGCCTCGCAAGTCATAGACCTCGACGCACCCGTCAAAGACAACATCACTAAAGTTGCGAAAGCGCTCGGCAAAGATGTGTCGGAAGTTACTGTTTCCATTCTTGACCGCGACCGACACGAAACACTCATAGCTGAAGTACGCGCCACAGGTGCGCGAGTTCAACTTTTCACGGACGGCGATGTGGCGATGGCGATAGCGACGTGCCTTCGCGACTCCCCTATTGATATCCTGATGGGACTCGGCGGGAGTGCAGAGGCGGTCATCTCCGCCGCCGCACTGCGCACGCTTAACGGCGAGATTCTTTGTCGCTGGAAACCGAAAGACGAAAAACATATCAAACGCCTGAACGACGCGGGCATCACGGATTTTTCGCAAATACTACGCACTGAAGATCTCGCACATGGCGATAATGTTAACTTCATCGCAACAGGTGTAATTACTGGGCCATTGGCAGAAGGCGTCACGTTCATTCCCGAGGCGGTAACGACACATTCGATAGTAATGTCTACCAATCCAAAGACAACTCGCTTCATCAAGACGAGGCACAGGAATGAATAATTTGCAATGTTCAATACGCAATTTGCAAATAATTCTCAAAATCCTAATGTTCAAATTTGGTCATTCTGTCATTATTTGAAAATTTAAAATTGTTAATTGAAAATTCTGTAAATCGTGAGAGAATTACACGCATAATAATTCGTAAACTACTATGAACTTCGAAACATTGAAAAATACCGCCAAAAAGATGGTCGCTCCTGGTAAAGGTATCCTCGCCGCAGACGAAAGCTCGGGAACCATTAAGAAACGCTTCGACGGTGTCGGCGTGGAAGATAACGAGGAGAACCGTCGTCAATACCGACAAACCCTTCTCACGACAGAAGGACTTGAGCAATACATCAGCGGAATCATCCTTTTCGACGAGACCATTCGCCAGAAATCCGACGATGGCACGCCGTTTTCAGAGGTACTTTCTAAAAAAGGCATTCTTCCAGGTATCAAGGTAGACGCAGGCACTAAAGATCTAGCGCTTCATCCCGGCGAGAAAGCGACAGAAGGGTTGGATAAACTGCGCGAGCGCTTGGCAGAATACAAAAAACTTGGCGCAAGATTTGCAAAATGGCGCGCAGTCATAACGATAGGCGATGGGATTCCTACAGAGGCATGCGTCAATGCGAACGCGCACGCCATGGCACGCTATGCGGCACTTTGCCAAGAGGTAGATATTGTGCCCATCGTCGAACCGGAAGTTTTGATGGACGGCAACCACACAGTAGAGCGCTCTTTCGAGGTGTCCGAGGAGACGCTTGAAGAAACATTCGAGGAGCTCTCGCGCCAACACGTATCACTCGAAGGAACGATACTTAAGGCAAGTATGGTGATAGCAGGTAAAAAAGCACCGAAACAATCGAGTATTGAAGAAGTCGCGGATTCGACGGTACGATGTCTCACTGCAGAAGTTCCAAAGGAGCTCGCAGGGATTGTTTTCCTCTCCGGAGGCCAGAGCGATGAACGGGCGACGGAGAACCTCAACAAGATGAACCAATTAGGTTCACATCCGTGGCCGCTATCCTTCTCCTACGGACGCGCTCTTCAAAATCCCGTCCTCAAGATTTGGGCAGAAAACAAGCAAGAAAACGTCGCAAAAGCGCAGACTGCACTTCTTTTCCGCTCAAAAATGTGCGGTCTCGCGACCCTTGGCAAATACTCGGACGAGATGGAAAAGGAGAGGCCATACTGAAATCAGCTTTTAGCTGATAGCTAACGACTACAAAAGATTTTAGACAACTCCGAATGTCTTTCCAACAGCCGTGAAGCTAACGCTTCACTTTGAGAACCCTCGGTTTTCAACGCTCCGCTGCTCTCCGACACGCCTGCCGACAGGCAGGGGGAAAATGACAGTTTTCCCGACCCCTTTCTCCATGTCTACGAGAATTTCTCGTAGACCTGCGTGAATTTCTCTACCGCCATCTCAATATCTTCCTTCGTGTGCGCGGCGGATATTTGTACGCGGATACGCGCCTTGCCCTTGGGGACAACAGGGTACGCAAATCCAATGACATAAATCCCCTCGTCAAAAAGTGCGCGCGCCATATCCACCGCCTTTTTCTCGTCGCCGAGCATAATGGGTGTTATCGGATGTTGCGCGTTTGGAACTGTAAAACCGTTCTTTTTCATGAGCTCGCGAAAGAGCTTGGTATTCTCCCACAACCGCTCTCGGTATTCAGGATGAGATTTCAAATGACCGATGAGAAATAGTGATGCTCCCGTAACTGCCGTATCAAGCGAGTTTGAAAATAGATACGTGCGTGAGCGATTGCGCAAATACTCTGCCGCCTCTTTGTGCGTCGCGGTGAATGCACCTCCCGCTCCACCGAGCGCCTTGCCGAATGTGCCCGTCACAAAATCCACGCGACTGGCAACACCACAGTACTGTGGCGTTCCGCCGCCCCGCTCTCCCATCACACCCACGGCATGTGCATCGTCTACCATTACAAGTGCGTTATATTTGTCGGCAAGATCGCATATCTCTTTGAGAGGTGCGATATCACCGTCCATACTAAATACTCCATCGGTTGCAACAACACGTAAGCGTTTATCTTGTGTCGCCTTCAACTTCTCCTCCAGGTCGGCCATATCCATGTGTTTGAAGACGTGCCGCTCAGCTTTCGAGAGACGTACCGAATCGATGATAGATGCATGATTCAGCTCGTCACTTATGATAGCGTCCTCCTCGTCAAAAAACGTTTGAAAGAGTCCCACATTCGCCATAAAACACGAGGAGTAGAGGACGGAATCTTCTGTGCCCACAAACTCCGCGACGGCTTTCTCGAGATCTTTGTGAATCCTCTGCGTACCACAAATAAAACGTACAGAGGCCAGTCCGTAGCCCCACTGTTTGACCGCCTCTTCGGACGCTTTTTCCATCAACTCTGTTCCTGAAAAACCAAGGTAGTTGTTCGCACAAAAATTCAAAAGCTTCTTACCTTTGACCGTTATCTCCCTCCCCTGCGGCGATTCCAATACACGCTCTTCCTTATATGTCCCGTTCTCCCGCATCGCGGCAAGTTCAGATTCAAGTATCGGTTTCAGTTTGTCGTACATATCAGCCGTTGATTTTGAAGACAATTTTTGGATTCTCATTCATCGCCTTCTCAAAACTCTTCGGTGTGAACGCCGAAAAATCGAGAATAGTCCCCTTTCCCTTTTTCATAATGACATTCCACATAGCGTCCTGAATTCCATTCGTTTTGTCAGAAAGCATGCGCTGAGCTATCTGCCACGTCTTGAATATTTCGCGCCCGATGATGCCGTGTATCGTTAATCCTCGAACGACAATATTGCGTGAGAAGTCGGGAATGGTCATGTCACCATCTTTTATCCCAAACGCGACGACGTGCCCACCACGACGTGTACTTTCTATGCAGTTATTCAAAGACGCCGGTGCCCCAGACATCTCCATGGATACATCGACACCTTTCCCATACGTTAGCTCCATGATGCGCTCAACTGCACCATGATCCGCTTCCCATTCGCTCTTCTTTCCGGACTTTGAGATACGTATGGTTTCGTGTGCACCAAGTTCTTTTGCCATGGCAAGATTTGCGGGATTCACGTCGACGGCAATTATCTTCGCGGCACCGAATCGGCGCAAAAGAAGAATTACGAACATGCCTATCGCTCCTGCACCAAAAATAGCCACGCGCTGGCCCCGAAAATCAACTTTCGTTGTCGCGTGAACGGCGTTACCAAAGGGGTCGTACATGGCGGCAATCTCAGGTCGCACGCGCCGTTCATCTACAGCCCATAAATTCTTGGCCGGGATTTTTACATATTCGGCGAATATGCCGTCGGTTGAAATACCGAGAATGGATTCGTTCATACACACGTGCCCTTCGCCAATGCGACATTGATAACACCTGCCGCAAGTCACGTGTGAATCGCCTGAAACAAGGCTCCCTTTTTCAATCTTCACTGGATTCTTTTCATCGGGGTCGTGATAGAGGCGCGAAACCATAGAGCCAGTCTCGATAACTTCTCCCAAGAATTCATGACCATTTATTCGAAGCGTCTTGCCTTCTTTCTTAAGTGAGCCGAGCGCCATGTCTTTGAACGCTTGTCGATACCATAATCCTCGGTCGGAGCCGCATACTCCCGCGTAGCGCATTTTGAGAATAACGGAGAGTGCATCTTCAGAGCTCTTCTTTTCGTCCAAGACAGGCATTGGCACGTCGCGCATCACGAACCCACGGCTTTTCTCCCAGCCGTCTTTCTTTGAATCAAATGTGAGAGCTTTTATGCTGTTTTTTGAGGCCATATGGACGTTTATGAGAAATACCTGTACAGCTTACCAGATTATTGAAAATAACTAAATAATAACGATATGGGGTATTTCTATTCTTTAGTTAATCTCTATATCAATGTGCCGTATACTGGGGTGAAGTTCTTTGATACGTGCCTCGATATCGTCAATCTTCTTTCCTACAAGACGCGGAATGCGATCGGCATACTCGGCACAAAATCGTTTGAACGCTTCGAAATCATCATGCACCTCCTCATATTGCGCGCGCAGACTCTTCTGTCGATACGTTTCGCGCAAAAGCGCTGACCCGTTAAATTCAATCTCGCATTTAATACGATACAAAGCGAATCCCACTGCCACAGATTTGAAATCTATCACCTTCTCTATGGCCGGATCGGCGTGCAGTAGCGCAATGATTTTCTCCTGAAGCTCATCGGGTATCGCACGTCCGATAAGATATGAGCGATTTTTTACGATAAGAGTCACCGCTATGATTCCGAGCGATGCGGCAATGACGATCGAACCGATTGCATCCCATACTACATTTCCCGTTAAATATGAAAGCGTTATCGAAACCGATGCTACAAGAATACCGATTACCGCCACGGCATCTTCGAGATATACAGAGAGAGTCGATGGGTCTGCAAGTTCCATTCTCTCTCGCCAGCTTGCATCCGGAAAATCTCTTTTGAGCGCCCGTGCGGCGATTAAGAATGTATAAAATTCAATAATGAAGGATACAAATAATACGACGAATACTAATGCGGAAAATTCGACTTCATAATGTGTTGCCAACGCAATTACTCCTCCATAAGCAGTGACTCCAGCGCCAACAAAGAGAACGCCACAAGCAGAGATAAGAGCCCAAAAGAAGCGTTCATTGCCGTATCCGTATTCAGAGGATTCATCGGCTTTTTTAGTCGAACGTTTTAAGCCTATTAAGAGCAGAACTTGATTTATTGTGTCCGCTAAACTGTGCACCGCTTCAGAGAGCATCGAGCTTGAGCCAGAAGTAACTGCCGCAAACAATTTAATCAGGGTCACGAAAAAATTGCCGCCAATTGCAGCGGTTACTGGCCAGAAGCCCTTTGTATTTTGAAGACTCATCTGTGCAGTATACGGGAGAATATCTTTTTTGAAGAAATCAGCGCCTTGGGGGATGTTAATGCCTCCCAATAAAATGTCGCGCAGCTAGCTAGCGCGGATTACGCTACCCCCCCCCTTTTTTTTCACGAATAGTGCTCGGTTTAAAGTTGCCGTCGAAGCTCATTACAGCAGTATTATACGAATGAGGAATATGTACAAATCATCCTGACAAAAGCGCTGATTTTACGTGTCTATTTACTCACTTCTCCATACGCACATCGTTTGTCTCAAGGACTATGTCACCACCAAGATAATATTTTCTTTGCAGAGTTCTGTGAAAATGACATCTGAAGCTCAAGCCGGAGAAAATACCAGGTGAGATACGCTAGAAACAAAATAATCTGAAGCATAAATGCGAAGCCAGCTGCAGTCCAGAAATGCCCCGTAGTAAACCAAAAAAAGATATTTGTGATAACGAAGGCAATTATTCGCCATTCAAGCGAGATGAGGATGGTATGTAGAATCTTTTTTCGCACACGCTCATCATACCATTATTCTGACTCCCAAATTTGAGTTGTACACACTCGACCCGTTGACCCAATTTTGTTCCTTCTTCGCAATCTATACGCCTTCCTTCCTGTGTCCCTCGTTCTGGCACTTGAAGTAGGAGCGCAAGCCGAAATTCTACTGCGAGTGTGGTAGCCTGATTCCATGCTTGAAACCGTGACGGCACTGCTTAGCCTCTACCGATTGCCGGCCGCTTTTGCTGGCGCTTTTTTCTTCGGCGATAGTGTTATCTTGACGACCGCCTATCTCGCTGGGCAGCAGCATTGGTCGCCTATTTCTATTTTCCTCGCGATGTTTCTCGGGACAGCAGTTGCGGACACGTTGTGGTTTTTCGCGGGCGTTATTATGACAAAACGATCTGCGAACATTAGATTCATGAGTAAAGAGCGCAAAAAAGCCGCAGTGCTTTTGCAGAAGCTTATGGGCAAAAATCCGATGTACGCGCTTATCTTTATAA
>CAYPGH010000026.1:0-8007 GCA_964410475.1 uncultured Candidatus Saccharibacteria bacterium | reverse complement strand
CCGTCCTGCCGGGCAACAAGTTGCGCAGCAAGGGGGGAATGGTGTTCACCTTCACGCTCCGCCCCTAACTCTCGGGCGCGCCTGCCGGTCGCTTTCCTACTCAGGAGTGACCGGCCTCTTTTTTAGACAATAAAGCTCGTTTGCGCACGTGGGAACGAAAAAACATTTCGTGTCTGCATTGTATGCGATTGAATTAACGACCCGCTCCGTCGCCTGAAAGTACGACCTCATCGTTCCTTTTTCAGGGTCGAGCTCATATAGGCATCCATCGTTCGAGCCAATCCACAGTGATCCTTCGGCCAATACGGGAGATGCAAAGATACGTCCGTTTGTTTGGAATTTCCAGCGTTCATTGAATGAATCGAGATCGAGGGCGTATACATGTTTGTCGAGTGAAGTTATGTAAACCACTCCATCGTGAATAAGCGGGATGGAGTATATGCCAGCGCCTGTCGTTTTCGCGTAGACCGGCAGTCCGTTGCGCGCATTCAGCACGTACGCGTTTCCATCCATTGAACCGCACACAATGAGCCGCCACTTTGAATCATATGCCGCTTTCGTTTTAATATCGCCACCCGTCGGGTACTCCCAGCGAATTTCTCCCGTTTTTGCGTCATGTGCGTAGAGAATCCAATTATTACTACCGATAACGACAACACCTTCTTCCTTGATATAGAGCGGTGAGCCGTGGGTGAATTGCGATGTACGATGCTGCCACACGAGCGAGCCGTCTTTCATATCGAGTGCCGCAATCCCGCCGCGTTTGCCGAATAGCCCGAATTCGAGGCCGATGTACAAAAGGCCTAGTTCGGGAGCAATTGATGGAGATGAGCCAACCCAATCCGCATCGATGTATTCCCACAGCTTCTTTCCGCTTTTCGTATCGAGAGCATACACGTTGCCATCATATGCCCCGAAGAAAATGCGGCCGTCGAAGAGCGCGGGTGAAGAGAGAATGCCCTTCCCGGTCGGGTGGAAAACGACCTCAAACGACCATGCAACTGCGCCAGTGCTTTGCTCGAGCGCGAAGAACGTCCCAGAATCGGTGCCGAAATATATCCGCTCGCTATCTATGACCGGGGCAGATTTCTGCGCGACGATGTGGTGGCTTGGTTCAGGCGCGCGGAAGCGCCACACCTCTTCGAATGCTTCACCGAGTGGCTGTGGGGAAGGGTCTTGCTCGAGCGGAAGATCGAAATCTCCGAGTGTAAATTCGGTTGTAATGCCGATCCCGCGCTTTGAGGCAAATTGGTACGCATCAATCGTGCGAAACGCAAGTAATGCATACAAATCCGAAACCGCGAGTCCGTGCTCTTCCAGCACTTTTATTTGTTTTTCAAACGTACGGCCCGAATTGATAAGGTCGTCAACCAGTATCACCGGGTCTTTCGTCGGTGTGCCCTCGAGTATTTTCATCAGCCCATGTTTTTTCCGCGATTTGCGCACATACAAGCCGTTCACCGGAGTCCCACGGGTAATACTTTTCATGACAATCGCTGATACCAGGGAAATGCCCGCACTCTCCATCGCGCATACTTGAAACGGCAGTTTGCTCTCAAAACGCTTCCAAAAAAGTTCTGTGTATGCATCGAGCCAGCGCGGCTCAAGAAGGATAGCGCGGAAATCAAATAACCGAGGCGTGGGATTTCCGTCTACCCCTGTCAGCACAAGGTCGTCGGAGGCGTGCTTCAGGACGCTTGTTTTGATTGTATCCCTCAGGTCACTAGGCATGACATCGTTTTCACTCGTCGGCATCCGACTTAAGTTGACTTCCACCGTTAATTTCGTCTGACACTTTCCTTTTTCCCACGGCAATCGCAAGAATCGGCTGTTCCACGCGCTCATCTATATCGAGCAGGTGATGTGCCAGCTCGTCGTCAAAACTGGCAAAAGGGCGCGCTGCGAGATCGAGCGCCGTCGTAGCTAGTAAGACGTTCTCCGACATATGCCCCGCTTCCATGAGGGCAAGGAGATATGCGAACTCGCCATATTTTGTCGAGGTTCGTTCCCACACGCTCGTGAAAAGAATGATGGAGCTCGTGGCCACCCCTTCTTCGGCCCTCACTAGCTCGGCAGGTTCTATCTCGGCCGGAATATCCCACAGACGCTCGAGCGCATGCTCTTTTGGGTGGTAATGGAAGACACCCCGCACCTCTCCAGGCGTGAACGCGACAACGTACGTCTCGATGGGGAAAAGGCCGCCGCCCGAGGGGTACCTGCGGCGTGGCACACCAGAGTGTGCACGCAAGCCGGCAAGAAGCCCACTCCACGCGCTCGGTGAAAGCGCTTCCGAGCCGATAGAGGCCGCCGAATGGCGCCGCTCGAGCAGTGTCTCAAGCGGCTGTGAGAGCTCACTTGGGGATGCGGGCAGCAGTATGCGCTCCATGCGCGGGTACTCTTTGTGCGCTCCACTTGCCGCTTGATCTGGGGGCGTCGTTGCCCCGCGCCGCGTCAATCGCGCGCGGCGCAGGTCGGTATGTAGGTTGGAAAGGACGCTCATACGCAATAATTAGCAAAACGGATGCGGGGATTCGGAGAAGGATTTTTGGCGCGGCGTGTAGCCAAACATCCGAGGAATGTCTCCCAGTCGCGCACCAAAGAGCGCCTGCTGATTCTCAACCAGATGCAATGGTTGTAGTTGTGGAACCACGACCGTTTCAACAAAAAGCGAAGTCGGATTCGATTTTGACGCTCCAAGTGCAACAGAAACACACTCGTATCCACGTGCGCGGCACCACTCAACAATTCTTGCTCCATGCTCCTCATCAGTATCATGTTCCCACTCCGATTCTGTTGCACGCCCCTCATCGCCCGCAATCAGAAACTCAAGATTTTTTGCGTTGTCACTCTCCCCCCACCAGTACAGTCTGTCCATGTGGCCGATTCGCTCTGCTGGCGTTTTCGGGTCCCATCTTTCTTTCCAATTCTGCGATAGGAAGAAAAACCGATACGTTAACCGCGCTCCAAGCGCTTCAAAGAGAGCGTGCTCGACGCATGAGGCGAGATTTGCTCCCGCCTTATTGCCAATGGTAAAACGCGGCGCATTTCCGCTCATGTCTTCAAGAATAACTGAAGCGACATGGGTCGGCGCGTCTGTGAGGAGCCGAACAGCATGAACCTTGAGCCGATACCGTTTGCATCGCTCGACCATGTCTCGAAGCGATGCGCTTCGCGAGCGCAGGTCGTTCAGGGACAAGCGCGGAAGCACAAGCTGGTTCGCCCAGAGGATCATAAAAGCGTCGCGCTCTAGTGCTTCGAGCGCACCGCGCACCCGAGCGCCCGCCTTGTTAGGCCAGGTTGCCAGGCCGGTCGTAACGCGCGGTCGGATAAGCGGTTCTTTGCAATTCAGGTGTACACCGCAGACCGTTTGCGCCGGCAGATACACCTTTTTTCCGGATATGAGTGAGATGCCGCGTATCCAGAGATATTTCGCGTCGGACTGCAGGTCTAAGTGTGGATTTTCTGCACGCTGGCTCGGGCCGAAGCCGGCGAAAATGCTCGGCGAAAGAAACGTCATATGACGCTTCTGCATCTCGACTTCTGTCGCCTCGATCGGAGAATCAAAATAATCTTTTTCGAATGACCATATATGTCGTTCGAGTGCTTCTGAAAGTGCGGCGTATAGCGCTTGCGTATCGTTCGTAGCGTCGCACCCTCGAGACCACGACTCATCTTCACTTTTCGCATGCGCGAGTCGGACGGACCACTTCTTCATCGGCGGCTCGTCGGAGAGGGTTCTCGCGGGGGTGATAATATCCGCGACACCGGCTTTCTTAAGTAGCGCCGCAAGAGCGAGCGGTTCCACCAAATCGTCACGATTGAAAGGAATTTCGCGCGAATCATACACAAATGATCCACCGAGTCGTTTCTCAAGGAACGCGATGAAAGAAGAAAGCGCGCGCTGTTTGAAATGCGAGTTACCACTGGGTTGCGCGCGAGAAAAGGGGACTGGATCGAGAATCATATGTCTGGTAACTGTATCAGCCTGAACTGGATTCTCAAATTACGACGATTATCCCCAAACCACCGCTTCCGCTTCCGTCACGATAGGCAGATAATATATAGCAATGGTTCTGGTACACAAAACCTATTCAGGTATTCGCGGCGCGCTCCGCACACTCGGCTCGGCCTTTCTTGTAGTCGCTGGTTTTTTCCTCGTCTTTTTCACCTCAAGCGCGCCTAATTTCGGCGGTGTTGATCGCGTGGGTGGTCAGACAGTCGCGCACGCCGACGCGACGAGCTGTACGAGTTGTACGACCTGCGGCAAGGGTGGTGACACCGGAGGTGGAGATGGCGAGCATGGCGATACCGGGTGTGGGTGCGCTGGCGCTGCTGGTTGTATGGGTGGCAGTTGCCAATGCGGAGGAATGGGAACGTGCGGCGGAAATTGCTTTGGGTGCGGCACTGGCTCTGGCGGCTGGTAGTATTCTTTTCCCACGCCTGCCTCTTGAATGTTATCGCACCCCTTATCCCCAAACCACCGCTTCCGCTTCCGTCACGATAGGCAGATAATATATAGCAATGGTTCTGGTACACAAAACCTATTCAGGTATTCGCGGCGCGCTCCGCACACTCGGCTCGGCCTTTCTTGTAGTCGCTGGTTTTTTCCTCGTCTTTTTCACCTCAAGCGCGCCTAATTTCGGCGGTGTTGATCGCGTGGGTGGTCAGACAGTCGCGCACGCCGACGCGACGAGCTGTACGAGTTGTACGACCTGCGGCAAGGGTGGTGACACTGGAGATGGAGGCGATGGTGAACGTGGCGATGGTGCATGTAGTTGCGGTCCCGGTGTCGGTGATGGTTCTGCTTGCGGTGGTTGCGCTGGCGGCTGCGGCGTCGGCTGTGCAGGTTGTCTCGGTTGTGGTAGTCATTTTTAATTATGGATTCAAATTCTCAACATTCTGATACAAACCACGTACACCCAATACTCTACTGGGCTGGGGCGGCAGGAGCGATCGTAATCGTCGCACTTCTCGTCTATGGCACCTTTTTCTCTCGGCAGTACGAATCTGTCGCTTTGATGGTTGGCAGTATCCGCTCGGGCGATTATCAGGGCGCTCTTGAAAGCTACAATAGAATTACTGGAAACCCGCAGACATCAGCCGATGAGCGCGCGCTTGCAATACTCAATACTGTCAGCATTAGGTACCAGATATCCGGCAGTATTGACGATCTCCTGCTCGACGTTCGTGACATGAAGCGGGAAATCCAGAACTCTGAAGTAAGCCCCACTATACGTGCCAACATGTTGACGGAACTTGCGATGCGATACTCTGCTTCCGGGAAAGATCCTGCGGTGTTTTCTGAAATTTTCGAGCAGAACGATTCATTCAGCGAATATCTTGTTTCTGGAGATCCCGACGCTTCCATATTTAATATAGTTGAATGGTCATACAATGTTATTCCCACTTCATACGCGGCAATGTATCTCGCAACTGCATATTCCTGGTCTGCATTCATTGAACCAAATCAGACAGACACTGCCGAGCAGTATTATAAAGACGCCGAGCGACTTCTCGAACAGGAGTTGGCCTCCGGCTACAACTCCACGAAAAGCGCCCGCTACGCCATATATCTCTTTTGGCACGCAATTGTGTCAGATCGCCTCGCTCAACAAAAAGGTGAGCCATACACAACAGAAAACGCTCGCAAAGAATTCTCTGACCTCTTTACATTCATAGAGGAAGAAGACAGCGTACCTTTGAAGGAGAAATTACTGACGTACGCTCGCTTGTACTACGCAATCTACATTGCGGCCGATGCGAGCGAGGCAACGGTTGTACTCGACAAGCTCGCAGGTGATTTGGTGGCGCTCCGGAGTCCTGACACGAATAGCACGGTACTTTTCATGCGTAATGAATATCGCAACAACTCCATCTGGTGGAAGGACATTGGGCGTGGTATGGGCGTGTCACCTGATTTCAACAGTATTGTGCGTCAACTCGTTATTGATAGACAGACGCCGTAGCGTAAGAACGGGGCCGTATGGCAACCATTCACTCTAGAGGGCGCTTTGCGAGCGCGAGCGCCGCCGCTGTTTTTGTCGTGATATCGTTATTAGTCCTTGGAGCGTTCGACACTCCGCTTCGAAGCTTGCGATTTTCATATGAACGTGCGCAATTCCGGGCACATCCATCAGCTGAGCTCGCATTTCAATACGGTAGCGAACATTTAAATTCGTCGAAACGCCGCGCATACGACATTGAAGCGGCTGAGCATTTCTTTTTGCAGGCGGCGTTCCTCAATTCGGATCTCCCATACCTCAATCACGAATTGGCGCGCATCGCCTTCTTGAAAGGAGATTTCGATACGGCGCTTGTGCGTATCAACCGAGAGATTGCGCTGTACGGCGATATTGAACCAAACTCCTACTATGTACGCGGACTCATCCGTGGCTATCGTGGCGAGTACGACGAAGCCGTGACTGATTATGAGCGCTACATCGCATCAGATCCGACAAACTGGGCGGCGCTCAATGATTTGGCTTGGGTGCTTCTGAAGGCAGAGCGTTTTCAAAAGGCGAGCGATATCTCACGCAGGGGACTTTCGTATTTTCCCGATAATCCGTGGCTTCTGAATACGAACGCCATTGCTCAATATGAGTTGGATGATTTTGAAAGAGCGTATGAAAGTGCGCGCAAAGCACAACAGGCAGTGCAGACGCTCACTGTGCGGGAGTGGCTCACGGCATATCCCGGCAATAACCCAGCGACTGCGAGAGATGGCATGGAGACACTCAAGGTGTCGATAGAGCAAAATATGCACAGCATTGAGCTTGCTTTAGCATCGGACGTCGTTCAGAATTAAACTATATGACTGATTCGCGCGGCGAACCGCGAGCCATCGACTCTCTGCTGTTTCGCCGACAATTTGTTCTCCTTGTGATTTTTGCAGTAGCGTCTGTGGCGGCGATTGCATATGCATACACAGGTCCCGCTTTCACCTCGTCTGAAGTACGCTTTACAGACGCATCTCGCTCCGGGCTTGCAATCGTTCCGGCATCGTGCCCGTCGAGCCCGCACTATATAGGCCAATGTACCGCTGTCACTACTCCGTCTCTCAATGAATTGACCACTTCGTGCTATGGACCTGACTCACGGATTGCCTTATCGTGGACATCTTCTGCCAATGCAACCGATTATCACATAGAGCGCTGTACCGATGCGGGTTGCACGGATTTCAGCGAAATCGGAACTGCAACCGGCCTGCGATATACAGATGTCGGAAGAACTCCCGACAAACGTTATCGATATCAAGTTCGAGCGCACAACCATTCAGGTCTGGACAACCCTTATAGCGGGTATTCCAACATTAATCATGCAGACGCGGAGGCGTGTTCAGATGCTCCCGATACTCCGAGGAATCTCACTGCGGAACCCCTGTGCAGTGTCGACCTTGATTCCACCATCCTTCTTTCGTGGGAATATGCAGTCGGAGCTGATGAATACCGTATCGAACGCTGTACCGGCGCAACGTGTACGAATTTTAGCCAAATCGGAACTGCAACCGGCCTGCGATATACCGATGTCGGAAGAACTCCCGACACACCTTATCGATATCGGATTCAAGCGCACAACATCGGAAACGGTCTTTCTAGTCCGTATTCAAATATAGCAAGTAGGGTCGCTAAAGCTTGCGAGAATCCTGATCCTCCTAGTTCTCCAAGTAATCTCACGACCACTCTCATATGCGGAAACAGCCCTGTTCCCGATATCATGCTCTCATGGGGCTACGCAGTCGGAGCTGATGAATACCGTATCGAACGCTGTGCTGGAACAGGAGAATGCGTGTTCAGCAATATAGGGACTAGGGCGGGATCACAAAACCGATACACTGACTCCAACATAACTCTCGACGAACTGTATAAATATCGAGCTCTCTCGTACAACAGCGAAAGCGGTTTATCCAGCGTGTATTCAAATATAGCAAGTAGGGTCGCTGAAACTTGCGACGGTCCCGATGAGGTTCTCACTGCATCCTCCACTCTGTGGGTAATACCCACACTTGTG
>CAYPGH010000025.1:0-8139 GCA_964410475.1 uncultured Candidatus Saccharibacteria bacterium | reverse complement strand
CCGAGTGGTTCTCAAAATAAAATACCGCGACAGCTTGGCTACGCGGTAGTTTATTTTCTGCATGGTATAATTTTACTTCTATGCCTTGCTTTTCTATACGTAACAGGTAGCAGGCTACGAGCTAGTTCTCATGGCATTTTCTTTCAGCAACATAACGCGCAAGCTTGGCTCGGCATTTGGAGGAAGCCACGAGGAGAGTGTTCTCGGCATCGATATTGGTGCGAGCTCGGCGAAAATAGTGCAGTTACGCGCTTCGCGCGGCGCGGCAATTCTTGAAACATATGGTGAAATATCGCTCGGTCCCTATGGAAAACAGCCGATAGGGAAAGTGGTGAAGCTTTCTCCGGAAAAGACGGCGGAGGCGCTTACTGATCTCATGAAAGAAGCTAACGTCACTGCGCGTGCGGGAGGCGTCGCTATTCCGTTCTCCTCAAGCTTGGTTTCGATTTTGGAGTTGCCGAAGACGGACAGAGAAGCTCTGAAGCGAATAATTCCCATTGAGGCGCGCAAATACATTCCCGTGCCGGTCTCCGAAGTGCAACTTGATTGGTTTGTTATTCCAGAACAAGAAGAGGATCAAAGTGCTTTTGATCGAGTGGAGAAACCGACCAAGCGTCCTAATGGTCAGGAAGTGTTGCTCGTCGCCATTCACAATGAGACGATCGAAAATTATCAGACCATCACTGAAAATGCTGGACTTAAAGCGGAATTCTATGAGATAGAAATGTTCAGTACCGCGCGCTCCTCTCTCAGTCATGGTATTGCGCCCGTACTCGTTGTCGACCTCGGTGCGGCAACGACGAAGATGTATGTTGTTGAGCGCGGCGTCATCCGTTTGACACATCTTCTCACTGTAGGCGGCCAGCACGTTACAGACACTCTTGCGCGTTCTTTAGACTGGGAATTCGAGAAAGCTGAGAGAGTTAAGCGTGAACGTGGACTCAAAGATTCGAATGCATATTCTGTCGAGGAGAACGAGCGCATCAAGGCGGCACTGTTATCAACACTGGCGCGTGTGTTTGGTGAAATAAATCGGGTACTATTGAGCTACGGGCAGCGGTACAACAAAAACATATCGCGCGTTGTCCTTTCAGGCGGTGGGGCGTCGCTTCCCGGACTTGCCGAAGAGGCTAAAACCTCCCTGAATGCAGACGTTGAGATAGCGGATCCGTTTGAGCGAACGGAAGCACCGGCGTTCTTGGGGCAGGTACTACGAGAGATAGGTCCAGGGTTCGCGGTTTCTGTCGGTCTGGTTCTTAGGAAACTTAAACAATCCTAAGAATCCTCAAACTCTCAATGAATTTCGATGCACCTATATTTTCAAATGCGACGTACGGTAGTGGGAAATAGGTATTTACCAATACCAAATTTGAAATCTAGCTACGACTTTTTATAACGTATGCCCGAAAAACAATCATCAACATCTTTCATTCCTCGCGACGGGGGGCAGACGAGTAACACACGCCGTCCTGGGACTGGTGGACTCCTGGAGCTCATGATACTTGTCGCGGTAGTTCTTTTTGTTGCCTCCGGGGCACTTGGCGTTGGCGTATTCCTTTATAACAAATTCCTACAAGCAAGCAGTGCCTCTAAGGTAGACCAGTTAGAACGTGCGAGCGATGCTTTTGAGCCCAAACTCATTAAGGAGTTGATTCGACTTGACGACCGTATGCGTGCTGCGAGTGATATTTTAGAGAATCACGTAGCCCCGTCCGCGCTTTTCAGTATGCTTGAGAAAACAACACTGCAAACTATAACGTTCCGTTCTCTTACTCTTGATGCCGTGGACTCTCAACACATGTCGATTAATATGGAAGGTACCGCCAATAGTGTGAACTCTATCGCTCACCAAGCGGATCTCTTCAGTAAGGTCGGTATGATAAGCAGTCCTATTTTCTCGGATATTGATCGCCAGGATGACGGTGTTAACTTTACCCTTTCTGCGCTTCTCAATTCCGACACGCTCAGCTACGCGGCTATTAAGAGGGGCTCTGCTCCCGAACTTCCTCAAGTAGGTTCCGTGCCGCCGTCTCCTAGCCAACAACCTCCAGCATCTCCATTCGAGGCGACTAGCGCTGGTGGAACATCCACACCTGATGAAATACTTACTGGGGAAGATGCGGCACTATAATACAACTTATGGTCAGACTTATAATTACGATAGTAGCATTTGCGCTCGCCCTCGGCATCTTCTTTATGTATACACAGCCGACCTACGATAGCACTCGAGAGTTAAAGGATAAGATTCGTCAATACAATCAGGCGCTTGATAAAGCGGCGGAGCTTCAACAACTGAAGCAGGCCCTCTTATCACGCTACAACGCGTTCGATCCGGCGGATTTGTCGCGCCTACAAAAATTATTGCCCAACCATGTGGATAACGTACGGCTCATTCTCGATATCGATAATCTCGCAGGGCGTTACGGTATGGCGCTCCAAAACGTCGTTATCAGTACACCTGGCAAGGACAAAGAAAACGAGGAAGAATCTTCCTTGGGCGCTATTGGCGAGTCGCAACAGAAATTCGATTCACTCACGCTACAATTCTCTACACAAGCAACATACCCGCTCTTCATGCAATTTCTACAGGAGTTGGAATCAAGCCTGCGCATCGTTGACCTTGTTTCCCTTACGCTTACTCCGGAGACGGACGCTACCGCGTCGAAGGAGCCGACATATAGTTTCGATATTACCATAAAGACGTACTGGTTAAAGTAATATGGCATCTCTTCTTTCTCGCAATACCCTGTTAGTCGTTGCCGTTGGCATAGCTCTTTTGATAGGCCTGTGGTACATGTTCTCCGGTGACAAACCGAAGGGAGCGTTGCTTACCACTACCTCAGTGTCGGGCACAGAGTCCATCGCTGAACTTGAGATCGTGGAAACGCTCTTGACCCTGCGGGCCGTTTCCCTTTCAGGGACAATATTCTCAGACCCGGCTTTTAGCGCGTTGCAAGATTTTGGGACGCAGATCATTCCCGAACCGGTTGGGCGTCCGAACCCGTTTGCTCCTAGAGGAGTCGGAGATTCGAGTACGACAGATGGAGATATCTTACTTCCAGGGTCTACTCCCTAAATCTCATATGCACATTCTCAAGCCACACACAGAGCCCCTTTTTCTTTTATTAGTGCGCTTCTGGCGCGTTGAGCTGTAGCATGAGGTATGCCTCGTGCTACAACTCCGATATCTGAAATAGGCGCGCCAGACGCTCCTCTCGACGTCCAAACGTCGGGACTTGTTTCGGACAGTTCGTCGACTGGGGGAGATTCTGACGTTCCATCGCGAAGTATTGGGGACACTAAAGTACCCTATGACATCTTGCACTACATTCCCGAAGAATCGGCACAACACTATCGACTTGCGCCTCTTTCGGTCGTAGACGGGGTTCTCGAGGTCGGCATGGTGGATCCAAACGACATCCAAGGTTTTGATGCACTAAATTTCATAGCTCGCTCGACCGGGTTGCCGTTCAAAGTATATAGGATATCGGTGGAAGATTTCGAACGCATCCTCGACATGTATCATGGGTTGGGAGGCGATGTTGAACGCGCAGTTACTGATCTCGCGACAGAGCAAAAAGAGAGACGAGAGGAGCCCTCTGCCGCACCGTTGGATCTCGATGATCCGTCTATAAAGAAGTCGGTTGATGGGGAGTTCGTACGTAATGTTCACGAAGACGCTCCGACGATAAAGCTCGTCTCGACAATACTGCGCTACGCCATTGACGGGAAAGCGTCTGACATTCACATAGAGCCACAGATTTCCGGAATACGCGTTCGTTACCGCGTGGACGGCGATCTTCATACGAGTGTGATTTTGCCGATCGCTACACATCGCTCGCTCGTTGCACGAGTCAAAGTTCTGGCGTCAATTCGCCTTGATGAACAGAGAAAACCTCAGGATGGCCGCTTTTCTGCCTCTATCGAGGATAGGCAGATAGACTTTCGTGTCTCCACGTTTCCTTCTTCACAAGGGGAAAAGGTTGTTATCCGTATACTTGACCGCGAGCGCGGATTCATACCACTCGATCAGATAGGCCTAACGCCGCGCAACCTCAATATACTGCGTAGAGCGATAAAACGTCCGCATGGACTGGTTCTTATATCAGGCCCTACAGGGAGCGGGAAATCGACGACACTTTATTCGATGCTTACCGAGATGGACCGCGAGCACAAAAACGTACTTTCTCTTGAGGATCCTATCGAATATTACGTTGAAGGCGTTACACAATCACAAGTGCGTCCTGAGATAGGCTACACATTTGCAACGGGTCTACGAACGACCTTGCGACAAGACCCAGACATCATAATGGTCGGTGAGATACGTGATGCTGAGACAGCAAAGCTTGCCATTCAAGCCGCCTTAACGGGTCACTTGGTTCTCTCGACGATACACACAAATGATGCGATTGGCACCATCCCGCGTTTTATTGACATGGGAATAGAACCATATCTAATTCCTCCCGTCTTGATCGCTTCGGTTGCCCAGCGCTTGGTGCGCACACTTGCCGATGGAAATGGACAGGAAGTGGAACTGTCGGTGAGCGAGAGGAAAGGAATTGAATCTCAGATGGCGTCACTTCCGCCGGAGTATCGCCTTGAGATACCGAAAGTAGTATGGGAAGCGGAGCGTACCCCCACCTCACCTACCGGACTTCGGGGGCGGATGGCGGTCTTTGAGATTATGGAAATGTCATCCGAGATAGAGAGCGTCATTCTTGAGAGCCCGGTGGAATCAAAACTTTGGGCCGTCGCGCGAAAGCAAGGAATGCTCACGATGCAGGAGGATGCCTTAGCAAAAGCGTTCTCGAAGCTCGTACCATTTTCTGAGGTGAACACACTTTCGCGACTTCTTATCGGTGGCGTATCTGAAGAGGAGAAAACAGGTAAAGATGCGGATGAGGGCGAGGATTCTCCAGAAATACAGGCGAAAGGGTCCGAACATGCGGAGGGTAGTAAGGATGTGTAGTACAATGCAACGAAGCATTGGACATGCGTGATATGAACGATACACCGAAAGGTCAAGACGCTAGCAGTGTTCACGGGAGCATACTTCTCGTGGATGATGACAAATTTCTGCTCGACATGTACGGCATGAAGTTCACCGGGGCTGGATTTACGGTGCAGACGTGCTTATCGGCGGAAGAGGCCCTCGACGCTCTCCGCAAAGGGTTTGTCGCGGACGTAATTTTATTTGATCTCGTCATGCCGGAACATGACGGGTTTTCATTTCTTGAAACAAAGCGTACCGAAAACCTGGCGCCGGGGGCAATACTGATTGCCCTGACGAATCAGAGCAATGATGCTGAGAAAAAGCGGGCCGAAGAGCTTGGTGTGGAGCACTTTATCGTAAAGGCGAGCATGATTCCCTCGGAAGTGGTCGAGGTCGTGAAAGAGGGCATTGCAAAAAAAGACAAGTGAACCACAATGCTTAAATTTAGACCAACGGTTCTGGAACTGGGATTTTGAAAATCGATTGTTACAGGTTAGGAAAACTATTTTCATGACCCCCTAATTCACACCATACAGGGGCACTTCTCATTGGAACACGGTATACTGTCTTTATGGCTCTTGATTACAACACCCTTCTCAAAAAGTATATTAATGTTCTCGCCCATGAAGGTGGGAGTGACCTTCATTTTTCTACGGATGCGCATCCGACAATACGCGTTGCCGGTTCGCTCGCGCCTATGCTTAGAGAGTCAGTCCTGACGCCGGAAGATACGCGAGGATTCGCGAAGATTCTTCTCACCCCACAACAAGAAGAGAGATTTTTGAAGGAGCAGGAGATGGATTTTGCATACGAAAGTGACGACGGCACTCGGTTCCGAGGAAATACGTTTTTTCAGCGTGGAAGTGTCGGCATCGCTCTTCGCCTGATACCAAAGACCATTCGCACGATTCAGGAGTTGAATCTCCCGGACATTCTCACAAGTTTTGCCCGCAAGACGCAGGGGTTCTTTCTTGTTGTGGGACCAGTGGGGCAAGGGAAAACGACTACTTTGGCCGCGATGATCGAGCTTATTAACTCCGAGCGCATGGAACACATCGTTACTATCGAAGATCCGATAGAGTATGTCTACCAGCCGAAGCAGTCCTTGGTTGATCAGCGTGAGGTCCATATTGATACGAAGGATTTCGCTACCGCGCTCCAATCCGCATTTCGTCAGGACATGGATGTTATTTTAGTTGGTGAAATGCGTGGACCCGAAACAATGTCCGCAGCTGTAACAGCCGCCGAGACGGGGCATCTTGTGTTTTCAACACTGCATACAAACAATGCTGCACAGACCATCGATCGAATAATTGATTCATTTCCAGGGTCGCAACAGGATCAGATACGGCTCCAACTTGCCTCGTCCATGGCGGGCATCTTCAGCCAGCGTCTAGTCCCTCGCATTTCTGGCGGACTCATTCCTGCCTATGAGCTCCTTATTAATAACAAAGCGGTCGCGAACCTTATTCGCGAGAAGCGTACACACGAGATAAATACTGTTATTGAGACAGGGTCAGGCGAAGGTATGATAGACATGAATCGTTCTTTGGCGGATCTTGTTGGACGAGGGGAAGTGACAGTAGAGAGCGCATACCAGTTCTCACTGAACCCAAATATGCTTCAGAGACTTTTATGAAGGTTTCAGGTGCCAGGTGTCAGGTGCCAGGTAATGTAACTCCCCTTTTTGTATTTTTCTGGAACCTAGAACCTAGAACCTAGAACCTATGTCTTTATTCAAATACACAGCACTAGATGCTGACGGAGCGAAGCGACAGGGAACTATTGATGCCGTCAATATTGACATTGCCATCGCCGCACTTCAGAGGAGAGACCTCGTCATCTCGTCAGTGCATCCAGTCGAGTCGGAGACAACACTGCTAGGGGGTTCAATCGGATTATTTGATCGTATAACGAACGCTGATATCGTTATGCTATCACAACAGATAACGACACTTTTCGAGGCGCAGGTATCGGCTCTACGCGCATTCCGCCTTCTCGCATCGGAAGCTCGGACTGCGAGGCTCGGTGAAAAACTCACGAAGATTGCGAACGATATTCAAAGCGGAAGCTCCATTTCAGACGCATTTTCTCGGCACCCGGACGTATTCTCGTTGTTTTATGTGAATATGGTGCGTGCAGGCGAGGAGTCGGGCAAGTTGGATGAAACGTTCTTGTATCTATCCGATTATCTTGATCGTAACTACGAGATAACCCAGAAGGTGCGACATGCCTTGATATATCCGGCGTTCATCATGATGACCTTCGTTGCCGTCATGGTCATTATGTTAGTTGTCGTGATACCAAACCTCGCGAGTATGCTCGCCGAGGTTGGACAGGAGGTTCCTCTGTATACGCGCGTAGTTATAGCCGTCAGCAGTTTTCTTTCCAAATACATACTTCTATTGGGGATACTATTTTTGGTCGGTATCGTGTTCCTTGTGCGATTTATCTCCACTCCCGGAGGAAAAGAGATGCTCTCTCGGATACGAACGCAGACTCCAATAATCGGAGGAATCTATCAGAAACTATATCTTTCGCGCATTGCCGACAACCTATCTACGATGTTGAAGAGCGGCGTTCAGATGATGCGCAGTCTGGAAATAACGAAATCGATAGTTGACGATGTTGTATACGAAAAGATCCTCGAATCCGCTGTGCAGGACGTGAAAGCTGGTCTTCCGGTTTCCGAAGCTCTACGGAAACATCCGGAGATTCCCGGTATCGTTGTCGCTATGTTGAAGATCGGTGAAGAGACGGGGAACACAGGACACGTGCTTGAAACAATGGGGAATTTCTATCGCCGTGAAGTGAATCATGCTGTCGATACCCTCGTTTCTCTTATTGAGCCGCTCATGATAGTGATGCTGGCTTTAGGCGTTGCGGTATTACTCGCGTCCGTTCTCGTGCCTATCTACAATATCGCATCAGGGTTCTAATCCAACCTATTACCTAGCGAGGGCGCGTATTGCCCGAGAGAACATCGCGTGGGATGCTCTCAAAATATAGCGTTATCGCGCAGTAGTGATAGAGGATCCGTAGCCACGCGCTTTCTGTTCGGGACGGGCGATACGCGTCCGAGCGCCCCCCGCTATCCACACCCCCCTCCCTGGCTTCGCCCCAGGGGGGTACAATGATAGGAACGT
>CAYPGH010000024.1:0-8207 GCA_964410475.1 uncultured Candidatus Saccharibacteria bacterium | reverse complement strand
CATGGACATCAACAAGATTCCCAAGCAGTTCTGCGACAACGTCGTAGTGGCGCGCTCGAAAGAGTCCTTCACGATTGGCATGCTCGCTGGCGAGAACGGCACTTTTTTTGCGCTAAGCCCAGAGCACTTCAAGCGCCTAGTACAAAATCTCACGCACCAACTTGCCGAGTATGAAAAGGAATTCGAAAAGATAGACGCGGAGTGGGTGCCCGGCGTCCAGAGTCCTTTCCAAACGAAGGACGTGATGGGAGGGGGAGAAGCCCCGAAGACATAGCACCAAGTTACTTAGCGAGGGGGATGATTCTCAAAGGTGGAGACCTGTTGGATGGTTTATGAATCAGTATGAAGAAGAAGGGAAATAATTTCGCGTTTATCGATAGCCAGAATGTAAATCTGGCCATACGAGAGCTCGGTTGGAGGCTTGATTTCCGAAAATTTCGCATATATCTGAAAGAAAAGTTTGGCGTTAGTAAAGCATTTTTATTCATTGGGTTTGTCAGCTCGAACAACGAACTATACACGGCGCTTCAGGAGGCTGGATTTATTTGCATCTTCAAACCGACACTCACCTATAAAGACGGAACCACGAAAGGTAACTGCGATGCAGAGCTTGTTTTGGAAGCGATGATTCAATATCCCAACTACGGCAAGGCGGTTATCGTTACAGGAGATGGTGACTTTTACTGTCTCGTGAAATATCTAATGGAACAGGATAAATTGAAAAACGTATTGATCCCCAACAGACTTAAGTTCTCTGCACTGCTGAAGTGGAAGATGTTTCGACCCCATTTACGATACATGAACGATCTTGAGCCGAAACTCGCCTACAAAAAGAAAGGGCCCCACAAGGACGGAACCTTGTAGGGCTTACTCTCCATTGGTGATAACAGTATTGTATCCATTGAGCCTGCAAAAATCAAGTGAGTGTAAATGTGTGGGGATGGACTAGAAAATGGCCTCGTATTTCCCCCTCGGTCGAACGGTCACAGCCTCGCTCGTAGTTATGGCTGATGGGTTAGTCAAAGACGGGATTTGTGAGATGATTTGGCGTATGGATTCTTATGCGTGGTACACAACGCTCATAAAGCCCGCGTGGGCGCCGCCCTCATTCATATTTGGTCCGGTGTGGACGTTCTTGTATGCGATTATTGCGATTTCTTTCGGCTACGTGTTCTATCAAGTGTTTACAAAACGCCTGCCGTGGACTGTGGCGCTCCCATTTGCGCTCAATCTCGTTTTCAATTTCGCATTTACGCCACTTCAGTTCGGTCTTCAAAATAATATTCTTGCCGCTGTAGACATTTTGCTTGTTCTCGGGACGCTTGTATGGGCACTAAAAGCTATCTACCCATATGCGCGATGGATCGCACTCGCCAATATCCCATATCTCCTTTGGGTTTCGTTTGCGACCATTCTTCAGCTCACCATTACGTATCTGAATTTCTAGCAGGGAAGGCTCCACTTGATAAATGCGAAACTGCGTCCAAGGACGACAATCTTCGGGGGATGTAGGGCTCAAAACCTTTTCGGTTTCCTTGGTCTCGAAGAAACTTTAGAAAACCGGCACAGCGGGGCGGGATGTGCACCCGTAGCCGGCAGACCCCGGTACAGTTAGTTTCAAATATACCAATCTCTGCTACACTCTTTTGAATGTCTAAAACGAAACAAAGTGAAAACGACGTAATTATTGAAGCGTGGGACGGTGTGCTTTTTGAAAAGTTTAGTCGGTTTCGATATATCTTCCTCGGTGGACTTGCGGTCCACGGCACTGTAGCGCTCGATCGTATTAAACCTACAAAGGGTCAGAAGGTAATCGATATCGGTTGTGGTTTTGGAGACGGAACGGCCGAGATTGCTGAACTTACCGGAAGCGCTTACGGCGTGGATTGTTCGCCTAGTTTCATTGCGTATGCAAAGGAGCACTATGCCGACAAAGGGGGGAAAGTGACATTTGATGTTAAAGACGTACAAGTTGATGACCTAGGAGGACCATACGACCTTGCGTTTGCTCGTTTTGGCACCATGTTTTTTTCAGATGCGACGGTTGCACTCAGAAATATCTGTAATTCGTTAAAACCAGGAGGAAGAATGACCATGGTTGTGTGGCGGCAGAAGAAGGATAACGGCTGGCTACATGAAGCAGAGAAGATCGTCCGCTCGTACCTTGGAGAGCCGGAATCAGACGCACCAACCTGCGGTCCCGGCCCATTCTCGATGGAGGACGCTAATGATACAAGCAGGTGGATGCAAAACGCTGGTTTTGAACCTGTCTCTCTCGAGCGATATGATATCGATATGAAGATAGGGAAAGATCCAGAGGAGGCAATGGAGTTTGCGCTCGCAATTGGACCCGCTGGAGAGGTAATCAGGCTCTCCGGTGAAGCCGCTAAAGCTAAAATGGACGAAATCAAATCTGAGGTTGCAAAGAAGCTAGAGCCATATAAAAAAGATGATGGCGTCTGGATGCCCTCGAGCACATGGTTTGTGACGGGGTATCGTAGCTATGATTCCAAATAAACTAGATAGGGAAACCCTAAATTGATTTGGGGGCTGAATCCTCAAAGATTACAGAAACTGTTGTGCAGTATCTGTTGTGTTTGGGGGAATTAGACCTAGCACCTAGCTTATATACAATAGTCGCTGGTTCTTCCTTCTTTGTCTGCCCTGAGCGAGCGCATTTTGAGCCGTCTGCGCCTTTATTGGCGAAAGGATATAAAAAACACTGCAATCAATGTCGAAATTAATTAATTGTGGTATTCTTTCATATATGGGTACAGAACTAGATGAGGGACAGAGGAAAGGGCATTTGGATAATACATCGAATGAGACAATCCAGGTCGCTCCGGCCAAAAATCACTGGTGGAGATACGCCCTTCCTGTGATTGTTTTGGTCAGTATTGTATTGCTGGCCTCGACATATCTTTTGTTATCTCAAGAAGATGGTGAAATGGTGGGGAATATTGACACATCTTTTGTTCCACAGTATCTAGATGGACAAGATTTTATTTCAAATGTAGAAAACATTCAATTGACTCTTCCATCGGGATGGAGCATGGCCACTAATACAGATTGGAGAAACAATTGGCCGGAATTTAATGATGAAGTGTTTGCGTTTGAGAAAGAGGGCTCAAGCTGTTTGATATTGTACGTAGACACTCCTCGTGAAGACAGGAGCGAGCGTGTCCAGGTATCATTTTCCGATAGGGTGTTTAGTACTGACTGGCAATTCGACGGAAACTGGTACGTCACTAAGGGGGAAAACAGTGAGAGCGTCGTATTTAGTCAATACGACAGACAATATCTGGACGGTGAATTTCGCTCAGTTAGCGTGTTTCGTAGGTACGGTAAAGAATTTATCTTACTCAACACTGATAGAACCGCTGTCTCTTCGGAGTGTAATAACGATATGAACAGAATGTTGGAGACTGTTATATATCACTATGATTTGGTTGAGTTAGACGATACAACTGACGGGGTTTTGTGGGTAACAAAAGAATTTTCTATAGACCCTTCCCGTGAGCAGTCATTTCTTCTCTACACTTCAATTAATGATATGTATACGTACAAAGTAGCTGGAGCACCTGCGGGACTATTTAATCAAACACTATTTATTGATGATGGGTCTTTTTACTTCGTTAAGACTAATACACTCGATACTGTTGATGGTGTTAGAAAAACTGAGAGTGGTATAAGTGTATACAATCCTTTAACTAATACAGAGACTGAGTTCGTGAATTCATTTATAAAGGACTCATACATTTCCGACACTTACTTGCATGATGATGTATTTTATTACTTGCTCGGTGGCAAAGAATTGGGATACTGCTTGGATAGATATTCAGTGTGTACCGCTAACCTGTATCGTATATCAAAAGTAGATTCAGACCCTAAAATTGTAGCAGAAGATGTGTTGGCTGGTGGAATACTAGGGTTTGATGAGCCAGAAGAATCGGTGTATCTTCGGTGGGGCGCGGGTGACGGGGGCTGCTCCAGCGAGAACTTCAGTAGAGTCAAGAATGGTACGGAAGAAGCCCTGGGCTCTTATAGTGGGTGCTCCGGAGACGAAGGTTTCGATGCGGAGTCAGCAAAATTTGATTGGATTCGCGATAAGTTCAAATCTGTGCAGGACGCTACAAGAGCTGGCATAATTGTTAAAGACGGGAGCTTTTTCATGATGGAAACACTGCCAAGTCATATAGAAAATAGGGATAATTATACTACTTTTAATTTCGGGATTTAACCCACAGCAAGGTTGCCGTAATGGCCAGGGGGTTTGGTCGGCGGCGAGCTATATTCAAACGCCCCTCGTTTTGCCTTCTTTACCCTAAACGCGTGCATTGGTGAGTCGTGCTACATTTAATTCATGCCCATTTTCTCTACCGTCCTTTCATTTCTCTCTGACTTCCTGCGGCGTTTTGGCAGGGTCGGCTTTGCCGCCTCCTTTGTCTTAGGGTCTATCGTATTGGTACTGGTGTTCAACTCCGATCTCTTTAAAAGCCAATATTCTTTTGAAGAACGGGTCTTTTTTGTCGCGGGTATTCTCATCATGACGACGTTCTTCTTCATACGGACGTTGTTCTTCATGGGGCCGGTCAAAAAAGAACTTTACGCACAATTTCCCATCACCACTCTCGATATCGTCAAAAGCAAATCCGCGAACATAGACTTCCTGTATCTAGGATCCGAGAACGGCATGCGGAAAGTAGCACCCTGGTCTGTCATCTATCCGCAGTTCATCTCGCTGACGCTCAATAGGGTGTATTACGAGCCATCCATCGCGGATCTAATGAGCACAAATTCGACAGGAAAAGTGCTCGGTGTACGGTACAAAGATGGCAAGTTCCAATTTGTTCGTCTGAGCGTGTATACCATTGTGTACGACGCTGTTCAGTTTGCCACCGCTTGTGTAAAGGCTGGAATACCAGTGGCTGGTCAGTATGAGTCGATGAAGGATATGGATCCACTCTTTACTCCGGAGAGTAAGAAGCGGCTCATAATTATTGTGGCAGTCGGACTCATCCTCTATGTGGTCGGGATGATACTTCTTTACCTATACGTGAAGTAGCCGGCAGAAGACTCACCCGAGCCGAAAAGGGAGGAAACGGTGTCAGGCACCTTAAGGTTGGCATAGATGTTGTGTAGTATCTGTTGCGTTTGGTGGGATTAAACCTAGAACCCAACACCTATAACCTAGCTTACCTGCAATTGACTCGTTTAGTTTCCGAAAAGGCGTTAGTATGTATCCATATTCATAATTGTCTTATGTATGTCAAAAGGAATGGATAGAAAAAAGGAGGTGAAAAAGCCAAAAAAGGATAAGCAGAAGAAAGACAAGAATCGTCCCTACAATAATAAATAGAGAATGGGGTCCCTCCGCCGTGCTTTGATAAGCTCAGCGCTACGGACGGGCAAGCAGTCACCATATTTTATTGATCTAATGGTGACTGACTCCATTATTGGAAACATAAAAGATTCGGGCTCCCGCTGTGGCGGGAGCCCGTAAATAGTGTGCGCTAGCGCGATGAACGCCTCTCCTTCGAGTGCATTCCCGAGCGAACGAAATCGGAAATGCGCCCGACGCCCTCGACCGACACATCAACAAATCGGCATTGGCCTTTTAGGATTCGCCAGGTTATCGTGTTTCCGCCCACGACCCCGACCACTTCTACCGTGCCTCCTCGATCGATGGTTCGCAAGAATGTGGGCAGCGTGTTTGCGTACTTCACTATGCGCGGCACTATTTGATTTATGACAAACGAGCGCGTCGCGTCTGCCCACTTCTTTTTCTGACCGGCATCAAACTTCTTCCAGTCAGAACGTGCTGCAAGTGCCGCCATTCGCTCACCAGCAAAGTACTGGTTGTAAGTGCGCTTGAGAGCGGCAACATTGCCGTGCGCCCGGGAGCCCGCGCTAATGGCGTCTAATATGCACCTCTTGTGCGTTTCGTTCACCGCCGCTGCGTGGGAAGTAGTGAACGAGAACACACACACAAGGAGCACCACCACAAGTAATTCAAAGACCTTGGCCATCACTTCCTCCTCATACAAGCGTTATACCAACCTTTATACTACTACGGTTTTTAGGAATTAGAATTAGGGCCTGACCCCACAATGTGACGGGAATCGTGTGGGTTTTGCTAGTCGCGCTGGAGATTGATTCTGCGGCGGCCGATTCGGAGAATTAGAGGAAGGGACGCGTGATACAATTATATTATTAGTCGCTTTACTAGCGCAAAGCATATCTCTCTATGATTAATGAATTCAAAGCGTTTCTTTTGCGAGGCAACGTAGTGGACTTGGCGGTGGGTGTCGTCATTGGTGCGGCGTTTGGCACGGTAGTAAGCGCGCTTGTGGCCGACTTCCTTACACCTCTTATTGCGGCAATAGTCAAAGTACCGGATTTCGGAACACTCTCGTTTACGCTCAACGGCAGCGTCTTTATGTATGGTCACTTTATCAATGCGCTCATTGCCTTCGTTCTTGTCGCCACAGCAGTATTCTTCTTTGTCGTGAAGCCGATGAACACGCTTATTGCGCGTTCGCGCAAAGAGCCGCCGGCAGATCCGACTACGAAAAAGTGCAACGAATGTCTCAGCGAAATCTCAATAGGAGCTCGCCGCTGTGCGCACTGCACACAGCCGACGGCCTGAGATCAAAATACTGTCGCTGGTCATTTTTTGTCTACAGCTTTATATCTCCCATGACTCTAATAGCCCGTTATTAAGCGGAGCGTGCCCCCACGTTATGAACATCACACAGCAGATGAATAAGAGGGATAGCGGGATTACTTTCTGATATTTGGCATGAGAGGGTGATACACTGGGAGTTCACAAACCAATGAATAATCATGGAGGATCAGCGCGACAAAATTATCGAGAATCTAGAAATCCTTAACCGACGAGTAGAGCGGCAAAATTCTTTTGCCCACATGTTTATGGTGGGGATTATCTACGGCATTGGTTTTTTTGTAGGCTCCGCCATCATCGCGACTATCGCGCTCGGGATATTCGGGCCTTGGTTTGCACAAATCCCTTGGATACACTCCATGTTTGAGACAGGTACTGAATTGTTGCGCTAGGAGTCGGTAGGGTAAAGCCGGGAAATCTATATGTTAGATCTGCCTGCAAAGTCTCTCATGCCGCCCTCTATTACCTTATGATGAAGAATTAAGTATCAAGTACCGTTTACTTAGAAGTGATTTTTCCGCTTCGGTTACCCTTTCTGTTTAAATAGAGTCAATAACAGACTTAAGTTTTTCCTCCACTTCTTGAGATATTTTGGCTAGTTTCGGATTTTCCACGACGCTCATAACGGAAGAGGGAAGAATAGCTGAAACGTAAACATTCGCGTTATCTTCATACACGATGACATTGCAGGGGAGTAAGAGTCCAATCTCTTTCTCCTCTTGGAGCGCCTGCAGTGCAAATTGTGGATTGCACGCTCCGAGGATTACATAATTGTCAAAATCAACATCAGGCTTCTTTTTCATCGTCGCCTTGACATCAATCTCTGTAAGAACACCAAATCCTTCTTTGGTTAGCTCCTCTCTAATCTTTGTAGCCGCCTCTCCAAACTAAAGCGATACTTTTTTGGAATACCCGTATCGCATATCAGTTTTCATTTTTCGTTACGAACATGTTGTAGACAAGTGCGAATGCGTAGAGAGCAACGAAACTGATAACTGCTGCTTCAACCATCCCGCCAATAATTCCTCCGACCGAAAGAGAGAAGAACGTGTGCCATCCAGCCATCATTCCCACTGCACCAGTGTAGAGGCCCATGTTGCCAAGAATGCCGAGGAGTAACATACATGCAACTGAAATAACTGCCCCCGCATACCCTAGGGCAAGTGCATTAAGTGTTTTCATACTGTTGCAGCTAACTTTGCCAATAATTATCCCTGGAGGTCTTTTTTCTTTGCCTCGAATTCATCGCGATTCATTTCACCCTTAGCGTATCGTTCCTTCAAAACATCAAGCGCGGATTTTTCGTGATTATTGGTACCGCGAGATTGACTGGTGAGCCATTTGATAAGCGCGACAATGCCAGCGATTATCAAAACCCACCAGAGAACCATAAAAATCCAACCGAAGCCGCCGAAAGGTCCGAATCCAAAGTTCATCATATTGTTTATTGAGTTATTACCATCAAGAGGAGACGACCACCCTCCCCACATCATATTCATCATCGGCATCCAGCCGCCGCTTA
>CAYPGH010000023.1:0-8565 GCA_964410475.1 uncultured Candidatus Saccharibacteria bacterium | reverse complement strand
ATAACGTATGATGTACGGAGTTTGAAGTACTGTATATAGGCAGGGGAAGCAGTGCTGGAGGTGGGACTTGAACCCACACGAGCTTGCGCTCAAACGATTTTGAGTCGTTCGCGTATACCATTCCGCCACTCCAGCAGAATGCTTATAATACGCCAGCTATGCCAAAGAAACAAAAAGTGCTAGTTATCGTCGGCCCGACATCGTCCGGCAAAAGCGCTTTGGCGGTCGAGCTTGCGCGGAAATTCGGTGGAGAGGTGATATCGGCTGACAGCCGCCAAGTGTACCGAGGTCTTGATATTGGAACCGGCAAAATAACAAAACGCGAAATGCGCGGTATTCGACATCATCTTTTAGACGTCGTCTCTCCGAAAAAGACGTTCACCGCGCACGATTTTTTAGTGCGTGGCCGAAAAGTTATTGCTACTACACTTCGTAGAGGACTCTTGCCGATAATAGCGGGAGGCACGGGATTTTATATCGACACACTCATGGGGCGAGTGACTCTCTCGAATGTCCCTGCAAACCCGAAATTGCGCGCGCAACTTGAGAAAAAAACTGCTACCGAGCTTTTAGCTCTCCTCAAAAAGCGCAACCCTCACCGCGCAAAAACCATCGAACCCTATAATAAGCGCCGCCTCATTCGTGCGGTTGAAATCGCCGAAATGTTCGGCGCGGTCTCCAGAAATAACGATTTACGAAATCGTTATGGGAACATTAACGATTTCGTAAATCGTTATAAGGTACTCTGGATCGGAGTTTCTCCTCAGATGAAGATGCTTGAGCGTCAGATAACTATTCGCTTATTCGCACGAATTAGCCGAGGGATGGTTGCGGAGGCGAAGCGTTTGCATACACGAGGACTGTCGTACAAGCGCATGGAAGCACTTGGACTTGAATACCGCTCACTTGCCCGCCTCTTGCAAGGGAAGGTGTCTCGGCGGGAATTCGAAGAAGAAATCTTTCGAGAGATACGCCGCTACGCGAAGCGGCAAATGACTTACTGGAGGCGCAACAAGGAAATTACATGGTTCAACCCCACCAAGAAATCTATGATTCTAAAACACGTCAATCGATGGATAAAATCGTAGGCGGGCCCACTAGGATTCGAACCTAGGTCTTCTCTTTTGGAGAGAGAAATTCTACCACTGAACTATAGGCCCGTATTTTTGTAAGGCCGCTCGGGCTAAAGCTTGAATGTGCCGAGCGATCCGAGTGTCATAATACCGTATGCTGGCGCATCCTGCATATCCTTCTCGCGTACGCTTACCCGTGTGTTGTTTGTGGTATGTTTTTAGAAACTGAGTCGTCGGTATACCTGTTACTCGCGACCAAAATCTGATTTGCCGCTTTTCATTGTGATAATCATGTAAGTGTAAGCAAACTCTAAACTTGAGCCCCTCGACCTCAAAACCCTTGCGAAATAGATGGAGGAAAGTTGCAACAAGATGCGGATCCGAATTCGCGAACGTTAACGTTTTATCGTTTTTTGCCTTCTCACCCTCGCACCAATAAAGAAGTGCGCACATTACCTGCATAAGGTTGACATCAAGTTTGAGGTTAGACACGGTGGCATTGGCAATCGCGGCAGCGTTCTGTAGATGGGCTTCCGTTCGTCCGCGATTGGTCTTCGCCGCTTTCGAGCGCGCCTCACTCTTCTTCATCTCAATTCTTTCCTGCACACGTTTCGATAAAACTGTGCCCCGTACCCAGACAGAAACAGATGCCTTTGAGACATCAAGTTGTCCTGCGATTTCATTGAGAGAATAACCCTGTAAACCAATGCATTCCGACACCGCAGGGCGTTAACCCTGCGGGTCGGGAATGCCCCCCTGCGCACAAGCGCAGGGCGTTATTGGTTTCGAGCTTCTCGGCTCGGAAATACGAAAGCTCGCTTTCATATTTCTCTCGCTCTACGTCGCTCGTAAACGCAAGCGTATAGATTCTCGCCTTTCAGACATTTTGGGCAACATATGAACCTAGAGCAATGGTTATATTATAACCCATCCAGAGATAAGAATGGCCTCTCGTGCACAGGTTTCCTTACCTGGCTACAAGCTACCGGCTACTTCTTTGTCTCCTTGTGCACCGTGTGAACGCGACACCAACGACAATACTTCTTCAACTCTATTTTGCGCTCCACGAGTTTTCTGTTCTTGCGAGACCAGTAGTTAGTACGGAGGCATTTCTGGCACGCCAATTTTATGAGTTGGTCTTGGGACATAAAGGAGCACAATACCCTATTGATGCCTGTCGGTCAATTCTCAGGGCTTACCTCGTTCAAATGCCTCCACGAATACGTCCGGCCGAGTCAGTTTGATACGTACATATCTTATTCCACGGACCAAATCCGCCACCGTCCTTCACAAGCGTTTTCATGAGAGTGTCTACGACGAGCCAGCCTGCGAGAATAATGACAAGTCCGATGACTACGTTCGTGAAAACTTCCCGAGCTTGAGTCGCTTTTCCGGGATTACCTCCTGCCGTTACATATTTCCACCCAGCCCATGCAAAGAGTATCGCGGAGAGAGCGATTGCAATATAAATCCCTGTATTGAGAACATTCTGCGCCAAGGTGGCAAGGTGACAGATAGTACATTCCGTGCCGCCACCTACGTCCGTCCCATCACAAGGAACAATTTTTGGCAAATCTGCCGCAAACGCAAAAAGAGGGACAGCAGTAAAAAATAGCACTATAAAAAATACAAGGACAGTTCCAGTCTTACTGTAAGACATGTTTGGTATGTATGAAGAAGTTACTTCTCCAAAAATACGGACGCGCCTTCCTTTGCACGCTCCGAGAATTTGATTGCGGCATCGTCTCCTTTTTTTGCGGAAACGACATCCTTGTGGTCAATCTGGAGCGAGGAGACAATGTCCTCGAATTCTTCTTCTCCCTTTTTGACCTTGACCTTGTCGCCCTTAGTGAGCTTCCCAGTCAACCTTACGACGGCAACACTGATCTTGTCATACCAGTGCGTGACAGTGCCTATTTGTTTCTCCATATGCAAGTATGATAATGACTAAAAAAACGCCATTCGACCAATAGCGATTATACCATCTCTGTGCGCCGGGCAGGACTTGCACCTGCGAAGGTCATAGACCGCGTGATCTACAGTCACGTGCGTTTGCTGCTCCGCCACCGACGCAACGAAGTTGATTATACCTAAATCAAGAAAACGAGCGAGGACCTATGCTGCAGCGACCGCCTTTGTACGGGCGCGAGAACGTGTACTGCGGACTCTTTCAGGGCCTTTGCGCACATCGAACGTAAACTCACCATCTTTCAAATCCACCGAGACTGAGCCACCCTCCATGACCCCTCGCGTAACCATCATGTTCGCAACGGGCGTCATTATCTTCGTCTGAATGAGGCGCCTTAAAGGACGCGCACCATACTGAGGGTTGTAACCCTCTTTAGCGAGATGGTTCAGCGCCGTTTCAGAAAGCAAGAGTTTGATGTGTTTGTCTTCCAGGCGTTTTGCGACGAGCTCCACCTGCATGCGAACAATTTCCCCGATCGCTTCAGGCGCGAGGATGTTGAAGAGCACTATTTCGTCGAGTCGGTTCAGGAACTCCGGACGGAAATATTCCTTGAGCGAGCTCATTACTCTTTCCTTCACGTGCTCGTAACGCTCGATCTCGGTCCGCGAAACGCCACTGCCAAAACCAAGACCAGACATTTTGTCTATGTGTTCTGCGCCAATGTTTGAAGTCATAATAACAACAGTATTCTTGAAATTAACGACACGGCCTTTAGCATCAGTGAGCCGTCCGTTGTCCAAAACCTGGAGGAGAATGTTGAAAACTTCTGGATGCGCCTTTTCTATCTCGTCAAACAATATAACGGAGTATGGCCGGTGACGTACAAGCTCCGTCAGTCCTCCGCCCTCGTCGTACCCCACGTAACCGGGAGGTGAACCTATCATCTTTGAAATCGAGTGTTTCTCCATATACTCCGACATATCCACGCGAATGAGCGACTTTTCAGTATCGAAAAGGAACCCTGAAAGTACGCGCGTTAATTCGGTCTTCCCCACGCCAGAAGGACCCAAAAAGAGAAAGCTTCCGACGGGACGATTCGGATCTGCAATACCTGCACGGCTCCTCTTGATAGCGTCAGATACTTTTTGGACCGCTTCATCTTGCCCGACAACGCGCTTCTTCAATTCCTCCTCCATACGCGAGAGTTTCTCCGCCTCTTCTTCGAGCATGCGGGCTACAGGAACACCAGTCCAACGGCAGACAACTTCGGCAATATCCTCTGCTGTTATTTCTTCTCGCAGTATCCGCCGTGTCGACTGAAGCTTCTTCAAACGTTTTGTCGCGACATCTATCTCCTTCTCAAGACTCGGTATCTTGGCATAGCGTATCTCTGCGGCCTTTGTGAGATCCACCGCGCTCTCTGCAGCATCAGAGTCTACGCGCGCTTGATCAAGCTCACTCTTACCACGTTTTATATCCGCAAGCGTTTCTTTCTCATTTTTCCATTTAAGTTCGAGCTCCCGTGTAGAATCGCGCAAATCGGCTACTTCTTTCTCTATGGAGCGCACACGAGTTCGCGCTTTCCCTTCACCCACCTCCGCCTCTTTTTTCAGCGCTTCGCGCTCTATTTCAAGTCGTGTTATTTTCCGATGCGCCTCTTCCAGGATTGGCGGCTTGTTCTCAAGTGAGAGACGCAGGGCAGACGACGCTTCATCTATCAAGTCTATAGCTTTGTCGGGAAGAAATCTTTCCGTGATGTAACGGGTCGAAAGCTGGACGGCAGCGACGATGGCGTCGTCCGTGATTTGGACACCGTGGTAAAGTTCGTAGCGCTCCTTCAGGCCACGTAATATCGCTACGGCATCTTCAACGGAAGGCTCATTGACGTAGACAGGCTGGAACCGACGCGTAAGCGCAGGGTCATGTTCGATGTGTCGCTGGAATTCTTTAAGGGTCGTGGCACCTATGACGCGGATATCACCTCGTGCAAGAGCGGGCTTAAGCATGTTGGACGCGTCCATTGATCCTTCCGCGGCACCCGCTCCTACTAGCGTGTGAAGCTCGTCTATGAAAAGGATTATTTTCCCCTCCGAACGCTCCACTTCTCGCATCACAGCTTTCAGTCGCTCTTCGAATTCACCACGATATTTGGTGCCTGCGATGAGAAGCCCCAGATCAAGTTGGACAAGTTCCTTGCCGCGCAAAGATTCCGATACATCACCTGAAGCGATGCGCTGGGCCAAACCCTCGGCAACGGCCGTCTTTCCCACTCCTGCCTCGCCTATCAAAATTGGGTTGTTCTTGGTGCGGCGTGAGAGTATCTGCACAACTCGTATTATTTCCGTATCGCGTCCGATGACAGGATCAAGCTTGTTTTCTCGCGCACGATCTGTAAGCGAGCGCGCGAAACGACTCAAGGCACGCGGCTTTTTCGGTTCATCCACGTCGCGTATCTTCCCTTCTTTTATGTCGGAGAGCACGCGCGCGAGTGCGGCTCGGTCAATGCGAAAACGTGTTAGAACATCAGAGGCTGGACCTGGGTGTTCGATTAGAGCTAGGAGCAGGTGTTCCTGCGAAACGAATTGATCATTGAATGATGCGCTGATACGCGGCGCCGCTTCAAATACGCGCACGAGTTCAGGCGTCAAGTAGAGTTGGAACGATGGGGACACTGCAGTATTTCCCGAGCTACCTTCGATGAGTTCCAAAACAGAATCTGTGAAGTGAGCGATGTCGATTTCTAGTTGCTCAAGCATCGGCAGAACCATGGACTCTTCTTGCATGAGGAGCGCCGCGAGGAGGTGCGCGGTGGATACCTGGTTGTGCCCACGCTCGACCGCGAGTTGATGCGCGCGATGTATCGCTTCTTTCGCCTTTGTAGTGTAATTATGGAATGGAGCCATATGCGAAATATCTTACCTATACCTATGTATCTATACCGGAGCACAGTATAACCGATAAGAGCGCAGAGCGCGAGACCATGCTTTTTTCCTACACTCTATTTTATTCGGAAGCTTTTGGGGGCTCTTGAATATCACTAACCGACTGCCTTATGAGCGCCGAGGACGCAAGAAATCCCTTTGGAGATGACGTGCGTGAGACACTCGTACTTACACCGACGATCTCACCATTTGTATTTACTAATGGAGAACCGGCGATAACGGAATCAGGAGAAATATTCGTGTCAATGGTGAAACCCGTTGAAGATTCCTTTTCCCCCGGAATAAGCGCAGTTACGATTCCGTACTCTATACGCACTACTGTTCGTCCTGAAAGAGCGATAACGGTCTGGCCTAGTATAGGATTATTGCCAGCGACAACTGCCGGCTTCCATGTGATTTTCACTTCATCAGTCGATGTCGCTTGAAGGAATGCGAGACCAGTCGCCGCATCCAAACTCGTTACGAAGACACTTACACGTGAGCCGTCAGGGAGTGCGACTACCGCTTCTTCCGACGAAGTTCCGAATACCGAAGAATCACTCACAATGGCGCCGTCCGCACTCACGACGATGCCGAGTCCCAAAAATGTTGCCGTATCAGAAGAGTTGGTATATATACGTACTATGCTCGGAGAAACTTTCGTGACTGCCTGCGAAATAAGTTCTGATTCCCTTACAATAACAGTGCGCTCGCGCACCGTAGCCGAGGCAGCCGCTTGGCTTGCAGGAGCAACCGTCTCAATGGTGCGCTCAACGACGCGATTTACCGTCTGCGCGATGACAGGTGGCGCTTGATCCATGAGACTTACAGTGACAATGCCTGTCGCTATAGAGGTGACGAACGACAAGAGAAGCGCCAGAAGGACGAGCTGTGATTTGTTGAGCTGTTCAATGTTCATCCCGTTAGAAGTAGGGCGCGGAAGTACAGTGTACTTCTTACCCTGCTCGATTATGGCTCATAATTGCGACCTGCATAAGATTCTTGTGTATACCATCGTCCGCGACTTCTAACGGGATTCATAATCACCTGCAATATACCACTTTCATCAGTCTCACGCAAAAACCGGAGGTGTGCTATTCTCACATTGATGGAGAAAGCCCCAAACGAAAAAAGAGGTCGGGAAATGCTTACAACTCTATCGGCAGCGGCTCTCGCGTCATTTCTTGCACACGCGGAACCTTCGTATAGTGCCGAGATACCGCCGGAAGCTTCGTGGCGCGATGGCATTGAAGCATTGCACAGAGGCGTTGTGACTGATACAGAAGAACACGTGGGGTGGTACGTGATGGGTGAACGAGAACGATGGCTTGCTCCTCCCACGCGCGGCGACCCCGACGAACGCTCCTATGAGGGAAATCCTGCGGAACTCTTGCCCTCGGATGAAAAAATAGAGGTGGTGTGCGAGATGCATAATCACGTCCTAGAATCTTTCTTGCGCGCCCAAGAACAGGGGCACGCGCCAAGCGAACCATCTGCTGAGATTATCCGCTCATTCCGCGAACAGTTTGAGTTGGATCCTTTAGTGCTACCTCTGCCGATCGACGCAACGCCCAGTTATGGTGATGTGTCGATAAAGCGACATGAGATTTTGCGCTCGCAAATCCAAGAGAGGATCGGGCACGAAATTGAAATGCGACACGGCGTAAAAACCGTACAGGGAATTTGGTACTGGGATTTTCTCCCGTCCGCAAAAGACCTGCAGACCTATCCTGTTTTTCCCCGACTGGATGAGTCTGTCGCGCCACAAGAACCGCGGCTTTCTATTTCAGAAATAATGCTTCAATACCTTCGAACACTGCAGGCCGGAGAAGATGCATTCGAGGCGCGGGCTACACTTTCGAATGCGTACGAGCAGACGCTCGGCGTGCGGATTCGCTTCGTTCAGAATGAGGAAATCGCTGCAGAACCTGCCTGCGCCGGCGCAAGCTATCAGGCAGACGGTAATTGAGAGCGCGTTTGAAAATCTACTACTGTTTGCCGCAAGGCCTGTGCGGTGCGCTCTACGTCGCTTTGAATCGTTTCTTTGCCGAGCGAAAAGCGCAAAGTGTTCTTCGCGCGCCAAGATTCTCCTCCTAATTCAGCCACTACATGCGAGGCCTGCTCCCCTTCGCGGCACGCACTCTTAGTGGAAAGCGCGATGCCCGCTTTATCCAGCGCAAGCACTATATATTCACTCGAGATGTTCGGAATGGAAATGTTGAGCATATGCGGAAGCGTGTGTCTTAAATCTCCATTTACTACAAGGTCGGGAATGCCGGCAGAAAGTTCTCGGACGAGAGTGTCGCGCAGTTCAGAGAGGCGCTTCGCCTCCGCGTCGCGCTCGCGCGCAACTACCTCGAACGCCGCCGCAAAACCGGCGGCAAGCGCGACACTTTCCGTTCCAGCCCGTATTCCCTTTTCTTGCGCGCCGCCCATGATGACAGGTGCTATCCCTCCGGCAAGCATGCGACTCCCGATATACAATGCGCCGATACCATGCGGGCCGTACAATTTGTTCGCGCCAAACGAGAGCAGGTCGACTCCGAGACTATTAACGATTGTCGGAAGATAGAGCGGCGCCTGACCCGCGTCAGCATGGAGCGCCACCATCATACCCTGCTCTTTCTCGTACGCGCGCAGTACTTGAGTTATTTTTCCGAGC
>CAYPGH010000022.1:0-8868 GCA_964410475.1 uncultured Candidatus Saccharibacteria bacterium | reverse complement strand
AGTTTTACTTCCATTCGCACCCGCTCAAAGTGCCTGACCTCTCGCTCGATGGCCTGCGCTTGGTCTTTGGTATATCCGGCACTGGCCATGTCATTGGCGAGATCGGCATACGCTCGAAGCAAGTGACTAACTGTTTTATACAGCTTCACTCGCTTAACTTCGTTCTCCTTGAGTGAGTACGGATTTTCTACATCACCGCAGAAATAGCGAATGTAGGTGGCCGAGTCTTTTGGGGGAGATACCGGTTCGCATAAAGCTCGGACGATTTCCAACGCCTCGTCCAAATCCTTTTTGCCTTCTTCCATCCGATCCTTCAAGAGGCCAAGTACATCCTCCTTATCAAAGCCCTCAAGAGCACCGGCGGTATAATCACCGACCGCTTGCTCAAGCTTTTTGAACAGGTCCCGATAGTCCACGATATAGCCGTACTCTTTGTCTTCGCCATCCAAACGATTTACACGGCAAATCGCTTGGAACAGCCCGTGATCCTGCATGTTTTTGTCGATGTAGAGATAGGTTGCCGGTGGTGCGTCAAAGCCGGTGAGTAATTTGTCCACCACGATCAAGAGTTGCATCTGGCCGGGAGTCTCAATAAACTTCTTTTTAATTTCTTTCTCAAAATCTTCCGTGCTTTTGCCGTTGAGCATTTTCTGATAGACAGCATACTCGCGCGTATCGGTAGAAAGTGCGCCCGGTTCATACGAAGTTACGACAGCACACTTGGTAAAGCCCTGCGTTTGGAAAATCTCGTAATATTGGCACGCCTCATAGATACTGCTTGCAACAAGCATGGCGTTACCACGGCCACTGGCCAGGCGATCCTTTTTATAGAAGTCATCAAGAATATCAAAGACCACTTTCTCCAGACGTGATCGGGATGAAAGCAAACTCTGCATCGTACCCCAGCGTCGCTTGAGCTCGGCTTTGGCAACATCAGTAAGTCCTTGCGTCCGTTCCTCAAACCACTCGTCAATTTTCTCCTGTGAGGTAATGCTCTGATCCACCCGGCGAGCCTCGTAGCGCAAATCCAAAACCACCTTGTCGGCTACGGCCTCGTTATATTTATAAGTATGGATATACGGTCCAAATGTGCCGATGCTGTTGGACTTGTCTACCTTAAGAAGCGGCGTACCGGTGAATCCGATAAACGTAGCGGTCGGCAAAAGCTCTTTCATTGCCTCATGCAGTTTGCCGGATTGCGTACGATGACATTCATCCACGAACACAAAGAGGTTACCTTTAGCTGAAAAGTCCTTCGGCAAGTTCTTTTTTATTTCCGCAACATAATCATCAACATCAAGATTGCCCGTACCACCAGCTCGGCCGAATTTATGCACCAGTGAGCAGAGTAGCCACTTATCTTTTGTATTCAGCTCGGCAAGCAATTCCTTTGAGCTCTTGGTGCGGTGGATTTTCTCATCTACACCGAAAAATACTTTTTCAATCTGCTCGTCGAGTTCGGTGCGATCGGTAAGTAATAGCACTCGAGCATCGGTGATATTTTCCCGAATCCATTTAGCGAGCCAAACCATTGTGAGACTCTTACCGCTTCCTTGCGTGTGCCAGATGATCCCACCCTCATGACGCTGTGCATATTCTCGTGCCGCTTTTACACCAAAATACTGATTGTGCCGAGCGGTCTTTTTGATACCGCTATCAAACACAATAAAGTCATGCACCATTTCCAAAAGTCGCTTTTTCTCACACAACTGCAATATAGACCGATCAAGTCGGCTTTCGTTGCCAAGTCCGGCCTCTTTCCACGTTAGATAATGTTCCTCGGTAGTTTCGGTCGTGCCGTAAAGCAGACCCTCGGTATCATTACCGGCCATAACCAACTGAACCGTGCCAAAGAATGTCTTGATGAATTCCTCTTTTTGGTTGCCGATATTCTGCCGAATACCCTCGGAGACCGAAACAATGCTTCGCTTGAGCTCGAGCACGCCAAGCGCGATGCCGTTTACATACAGCACGACATCTGGTCTCTTGGTGCGGTTACCACGAATAGTTACTTCTTCAGCAACGGCAAAATGATTGTTCTCCGGATTCTCCCAATCAATCGGCCAGACGGTCTGATAGTTTTCTCCCAACTCCTCGCGGACTTTTATGCCGTAGCGAAGCAAACTGTATGTTTCTTTGTTGAGATCATACAGGCTCATTTGCGAATGGTTGGCCGTCTTTTTCAGTTCGCTAATAGCTTTCTGAATAAGGGCTTCGCTATGTCCAGCCCGAGCAAGGAATAAGCGCAAGTAACCCTCCTCGACGTTGCTATTGTCATCGCGTTCCTCCCAATTGCCGAGATAGTCGTATCCGAGCCGATCACGAAACAAGGACACAATGCGATTTTGCGTCTTACGTTCGAGCTGTCCGACTTTGGTTGTGTTTGGTGTATCCATATTATTTTGAGAGTAGTCTTATTTTTCCAGTTAACAGTGTTTGCATCATTCCTTGTTTGAGATTTTGGTATTTAGTGAGTTGCGATTCTAGTTTTTCAATTTCTACATCCATATCGGTGAGGACTGTGGCTATAGCGGTTTGCTCCTTCAATTCAGGGAAACTGACTTCGAAATTTGCCAGATCGTTGGCGTATAAGTGAAAGACTGTTGATCCTTTCACAAATCTCAGTACCGTGTTTTTATTTTGAGAAACAAAGTAGCTAAAATATAGCCCGTCATAGCCTGAATGTAACCTAATCACTAAAATACCTCCTCCAAGAATTATCCCGTTTTCTTTGATGCAACTAGCGGTTGCCAATCCTCGTGGCGTAACATCGGAAGTGGGCATCAGCACATCGTTTGCTTTTGAGTAGAAGCGTCCGATATTTGTATGAGTCTTACTCTTTATTTCAGAGATCAATTCTTTATATTCATTAAATAATTGACCATAGTGAATACATTTGTAAGGTCCATCTTCGCTTAGATCGGACTTTGGCAGATCACGACCGTGATCAAACTCTGCGACTTCGCCCAACTTTTTCGTTTCCCACTTGCCACTAAATCCAGGTAAGCGTCGCTTGCCGGTGAGCAATTCCTGCATTGCACCACGCTTGATGCTCTTTTTCTTTTCGATCAGCTTCTCCAATTTCTCAATCAAAGCATCCGTATCGGACAAAGCGGTAGCAATGGCGGATTGCTCTTTTTTGTTGGAAGGGATAGCAAAAACCAGACTTTTAATTTGACCGCCAGTCACCAACGGCTGGCCTGAACCGAAAATAATCTTGTTAATTCTAAAATTTATTAATTGGTAGTAAGAAAAATTAATATCAATCTCTGGCGGATATGTGACCATGAGAGTATTATCCGAAACGCAGTATTTCCCACTAACTTTGTTTACTGTTCCAGCGTTTGCACCGACTCTGGCAATCAAAATTTTGTCTCCTGAGTAATCTGCTTGTTTTCTCTTGCCAATAATTCCTGTAGAGCCGTAAATTGGATAATCGCCTGATTCGTTGGTTGTTTTTGATTTGCCAGAAGCTACCGAAAGAGTGAAATCTTTCATTTCTTTTACGTCCCAATCAGCCGGAATCACACCGACCTCGGTCTGTTTGTAGCCCTTTGGAATTGTTTGCATCAATGTAGTCATACTTGTTTTCTGTTAATCAGATCGTAGGCCAAGCTCGCAAGAGAGATATAGTGAATGGCTAAATTTTTATCCAGTTTGCGTGCCGGTGTGTGAGCTTTCTCGTTCCTCAAAAACTGAATCGCCATGTGCAAAAATTTAATACCCTCAAAGAAATCGCTCTCGACCCCATCTACTGGCTGGTGACCAAAAATCTTTTCGTAATTTGAAGCACTAAAGGCATCTGTCGCTTTTTCCTTTCCAGAAACATCTTTCAATTTCTTCCTGACAACCTTATAGGCTTCCTCAACGGCGTTAAAATAGTGCCCGTCATTTAGAAGTTTTTGCACATGATCAAAAATATCTTTCTGCAAAAGAATGTTAATATTGCCGTCTTTGAATGTTGCTTCGGATTTACTCTCTTTTTTGTCCGTCTTTTTGCCCGACAGCCTCTCTGCGACCGCCTTCCCGGCTTGCATTCTTTTCTCCGGGAAATCTTCCTTCTTAAGGTTATCTATAAGAATCTGGTTCTCAACATATTCGAGCAATTTGGTGACACTTTTCCCGACGAGTTTGTCATCTGCATTTAACCATAGGCCCCTAAGTCGATTTGCTTTTGAACCACTGCCATAGAGATATTTTTTGCTATAAATATCCAGACCAACATCGTCTCTGAAAAACTCGCCTATAGTCCTGTCGGAAAAATTCAAAACATAGCCACCACCCATTTGGAAAAGTTTCTCAAGCACCTGCTTTTCATTTGTGGTTAAGTTTGCCATATTATTTAAACCCCATCTTTTCCAAATGACCGCTCACCTTTTTCTTGAGCGTTTCGACTTCGCTCGTAACTTCAGGCATTGGCTCAGCGTAGCGTTCAGCCAGCTCTTTGACCCGACCGGCAAGAGTGTGCGAGAGCCGGTCCACCTCGCCTAACGTTCGAGTAGACAGCTCGTCCATCCATTTGCGATCCACGACCAAGGTTTTGATCTCGTCTGGCGTAAAAGTTGGATACTTTGCCAGCACCTTTTTCTCCAAATCTTTCTCGGCGTCTTTGATCGCTTTTTTGGTATCGGTTTCTTTATCAAACAGGGCTAGATATTTTTTCAGTACCGCAAGCTCATCGGCATCATCTTTGCTGTTTTTAATTTCCTTGATGCGTTTCTGCACGCTTGCTTTGCTGATCTTGTCGTTATCAATGACTTCGGATAGCAAACCATCCTCGCCACCATGCTCGTCTTTAAGAGAATCCATATCAACGCCAGTCTGTTCGAGCGTAGTGTTTAATTCATCAAGAGCACTCTGTTCTTTTACAAAATAAGTTTTGATAGCCAAAGAGATAGGAATGAGTCGTCCCTCAAGTCCGACAAGCCCCTCAACATCTTTCTTTTTGCCTTTATTTTCCTTTTGTAAGCGGATGATTTCATTGCCGGATTTCCAGCCGTCTACGGTGATGATGTGCGTATCATCCTGCATTACTTCGTCCCAGTAATTCATGAGGTGCTGGTAGATGTCGTATTTATCAACGAGCTGGAGATTTGCACAAACAGAAAGCAGATCGTCGGCTATCTTTTGGACGATGGCCTTTGGATGATTGGTGCTTCCGATAGCTTTGAGAAAAGCAGTTGAGGCGGTTTGCCATTTGCCGAATGTAGCAAGCACTTGTTTTCGGAAAACATCAAACTCCGGATGCGAGAGTATGGTCTTTTTAATCTCGTCGTGCGCGATCACGACTTCGCTGTATCCTTTTCGTCCGTTTGCTTTGAAAAGAGAGTGTTTGAGTGTTGGGCAGATATCCCAATAAGCGGAGAGTGCCGTAATATCAGCGTCCGGAATACCGCCTTTTAGATGCGCTTCAATATCCTGAATGTCTTCCGGCTCTTGCGTATCGATGTATCGGGGGAGATTGAGGTTATATTCGTTTTTCTTTATTTCGTCATTGCCGACAAAGCGAGAATATTTTGGTATTTCCAATTTGCCACTCCATGTATCAATGACCTTGCGGTTGTCTTGCTCACGCAAACGGTTTTTATTGCCGTCTTTTACAAAACCCTTAGAGGCATCAATCATAAAGATGCCTTTACGATCGCTGGCTCCGGCTTTATCCAAAACAATAATGCAGGCAGGAATGCCCGTGCCATAAAACAGGTTTGCCGGAAGTCCGATGACGCCTTTGATGTAACCACGCTCAATAATATTCTTACGGATTTCTCCTTCAGCATTACCACGGAACAAAACACCATGGGGCAAAATAACCGCACCGGTCCCATTGCTTTTGAGAGACTTCAAGATATGCAAAAGAAAAGCATAGTCACCGCTCTTTTGGGGAGGAATGCCAAAGCCATCAAAGCGGCCGAACTGATCGTGTTCCGGATCAAAGCCATTACGCCATGACTTATAAGAAAAAGGAGGATTGGCTACGACATAGTCAAAAGTCTTGAGTGCGCCATTGTCTGTAAAAAGCGGAGTGGAAAGTGTGCTCTGGCCTTTCTTGATAACAGCGGTGGACTTATCGTGAAGCCACATGTTAAGAACAGCGAGTCCGGCCGTGGCATTGTCCAGCTCCTGCCCGTAGATAGAAATTCCTTTTGGTGCTTCGTCCGCAACTTTCAAAAGAAGTGAGCCACTACCGCAGGTCGGATCGTAAACGGTCTGCATCATACCAGCCGCTTTATTGGCATCAATGACTTTGGCCATGATGCGAGAAACTTCGGCCGGAGTATAAAACTGGCCTTTGCTCTTACCGGACTCGACAGCGAAGTGCTTCATCAGATACTCGTAGGCATCACCTAAGAGATCGTCGCCCTCGGCGCGATTCTTGCTAAAGTCCAGATCAGGGTTTTCAAAGATAGCGATCAAGTTGGAGAGCCTATCCTGCATATCTTTACCTTTGCCGAGCTTGTCCTCGTCATTGAAATCAACCGCATCAATAACTCCATGCAGACCGTTCGCTTCAGCTAAAGTGCTCAAAACTTTATTGATACCTTCACCGATATCAGTCTTGCCTTTGAGCTTGATAAGATCGGCAAAGCCACCACCGGCCGGAACATCGACGAGTTGGTTTGCCTTACCGGCATATTTATCCGAGACATAGCGCACGAACAAAAGCACCAGCACATAGTCCTTGTATTGCGATGCGTCCATACCACCACGAAGTTCGTCGCATCCTTGCCAGATAGAGCTATAAAGTTGTGATTTTTTGATTGCCATAGATTTTATTTTTCGTCTCCGGGCTTATACTCAAAATTCTCGCTGATCTTCCAAACACCTTTCTCTCTGAAAGCTGGAATGTTCTGTCGACGCGCCGCGTTCGTTATGGCCGAAGCAGACTTAGCGTGGCTTTTCGTATATTCGGAAAGACGAATGACTTTGTCGCCCTTGAGATAAGTGATGCGCTTATGGAGTGACTCCATCAGACCGAGGTAGACGACCTTTTCAAGCGTCTTAGTATTTTTGTCGTCACGGTAGTCACCAAAGGACTTATAGTATTCTTTTTTCTCACGGTCCCGAATGATAATAATCGGGAAACCGAGACGCTGAAGCTGATATGAGATCAGCACGCGACCAATACGGCCGTTACCATCGCAGAATGGATGGGTAGTTTCAAAGTCCAAGTGGAACTTAGCGATCTTGTCTAAAAAATAAGCAGACATATCGCTTGTGTATTCGGTGAGGGTAGATGCAATCAATTTCTCCACTTGTTCCGGAGCTGGAGCGACATGTGTGCCTACACGAACATATTCGCCCGGGCCACGAAAACGACCGGCGATCTTGTCATCAATACCGCCGATAAGCATTTGATGCAAAAGTAATATAAGCTCTCGGTTTACTTCCGTCTCTTTCGATTTGTTGCGGATGTACTCGATGACTCGAGCGAGATTTTTTGCCTCATAAACTTCACGCAAGGAAACGTCTCGAGCGACCTCCATATCCAAAAGAATCTTCTCGGTCTCCTTGAGAGTAAGCGTCGAGTTCTCAATAGCGTTGGAGTTGTAGACACTTTCCGGCACTTCGGCTTCATCGATCATGACCAAAAGAGAGTCCTTACCTTTGCGGAGGACATCATACTGGGCTTTGAGAGCCTGAATCCGATCTTTGATTGGTTTTGTTATAGCCATAGGTTTAAATAATGCTTATAGGGACAGTATAGTCTATTTATCTCTAAAAGTCAATCTTTAGTGAATGGAGACCATAAACAGCCCTGTATTCACTAGATAATATACCTTATTTTCAGAAAAGCAAGCATTTCCTAGGCGTTTCCGAAATAGTACACTTTTGTATCATTACGGAAACGCATACTGGAAGTGAGCTTTAACCTAACCTCCAGTTCACAGATTGGTTTTTGTCCACCGCACTTAACTATGGCGAAATAGGCAAAAGTGATAAAATAAATCTAACAGTTAAATAAACGCCTCAAGGGGCATCCTGAAAGGTATTCCGAGTTCAAGGGCTCGCGATCCGCTATCACGTTTTGTGGTAACAGATCGCGAGCTTTTTGTTTAACTGATAATGATTATGAAAATGACAAAGGTCTCAATTGAGACGAATTACAAATTTAATATTGTTGCAACGAAAGACGCGGTCCGAAATGCTTTTGATAATGCCGGACTGATATTAGCTTTGAGAGAAACGACGGGAGTCATAAGAACGTTGTGCGATGAATTGGTACAAGCTCGGCAGGAATATAAAAACTATGTAGCCAAGACGGAAAACATTTTATCGAGCATCAAAGAGTATCGGAAGCAGGATGATGACGAGAGGAAAAAGATCGCCAAGGATGTAGTGGAGTATTGGTTCGACAAAGTAAGCAGACCAATGCATCCTCTTAAAAACAAAACGGTGGTGTATTTTTCAGTCGATAGCGAACTCTATTGCGAACCGAAAACGCCCGAAAACTGCTATCGCTTCGAAGCAAACAGTGGCCGGTCCAAATTGATCCAAACATTAATCGCACATAAAACCTATGTGCCGACACAAACGCTTATCGAGATTACGGGCTTGGCCAATCAAAAGTCGATTGAGAGTGCAGTATACGAAATGAAAAAGATAATACATGAGAAGCTCAACATCTCCGATTTTATAGATGGTTATCAAGACTCCGGATATCGGATCAGTCCCAGCATTATTTTGAAAAAAGACTAAAACTCGCAAGACCCTGTTAAGACCCTTGTTCATAACTTTTAATCAGACGGCACAAAATAGCCGTCTTTTTTGTTTTCTAAATTCGCCGAAAGAGGGTGTTAAGAGGGCCTGCCTGATTGCTATAAAGAATATGTGTGAGAGTAGAAAGTTAATGACAATGAAAATGCCAAA
>CAYPGH010000021.1:3517-9640 GCA_964410475.1 uncultured Candidatus Saccharibacteria bacterium | reverse complement strand
ATAGTTATCGTCAAAAAGACCGCGTATTTTGCGACTCCCGCAACCACAACGGTGGATTATAAAGTGGTGGTTACGAATGAAAAGAATGCTCAATCTGCATACTACACGATACTAACCGACACGCTGTATGATCCGAAGGGCAAGGTCGTATACGAGCGCTCATGGCCGCTCTCTACCCTTGTGCCGGGAGACGAGGTGACCTTAACGTATTCAGCAGAATTTCCGACTAACACTGTGCCGGGTGTGTATCGCAACGTGGCGCGCGTGACGGGTCAGCGGAACGAAACAACGGTTAAGGATCAGATAATAAAGATGCCCGCCTCCGAAGGATGGAGCGAGGTAAAATTCGAGGAGGTCAAAAAAGAGGTTCCAAAAGTCCTAGGAGTAGCAACGTCAACTCCTGCAGTATGTGTCCCGCTCCTTTCGACCGACATGAGTATGAGTTTGCGGAATAATCCCGATGAAGTGAAAACACTCCAGCAATTCCTGAATTCAGATCCGGACACGCAGGTCGCCCTATCTGGGCCGGGCTCTCCGGGCAACGAGACAGGGTATTTTGGCCTTCTAACAGACAAGGCCGTGAGAGCGTTCCAAAGCAAGTATGCCAGCGAGGTACTGTACCCGTTGGGAATCCAGAATCCGACGGGAGGAGTGTATTCGTCCACGAGAGCCAAGATAAACGAATTGGCCTGCGGTCTCTCCGGTGGGAACCAGGAGACTGTACAGACGGTTAGCGTCGAACCCATTCCTGCCATTCTCGAAGATGTGCAGGAGGAGACGACGAGTGTTCCCGCTGCGGAACCATCACCCCAAGAAACTACTCCGGTAACGCCGAGAAAAATCACGACGCCGGTAAAGAAGCCAATTTTTACAAGTAAGAAGGAGGAAGATTCCAATCAGCCGGCAAAAGAATTTATGAGTCTTTTCAGAGGATTGTTCGCAAAGTAGCCGTCACATTCATTTGTACAGTATGCGGAACCCCAATATCAACGTAGCGGTAATGATCCTCGCGTGCGTTATCGTGATCGTTCCCTCGTTTTCTTTCGCGCAGATAACGAGTACGACCGAGGCCTCGTCTTCAAGCGGAGGAAATACGTCAGGTAGCGGTGGTTATGTAGTGGAAGGCTCTTCTTCCGCATCAGCCAATGCAACCAGTATAATAAATGCGAGAGGTGAGGGTGAAGTTGAAATAGAAGTGGAGACGGAATCAAACGGCGTTATACATAAAGAGTCGCTTAGGGAACGCATTAACGCTATGGAAGCAGTGAAAATACGTATCGCGACATCGAGCCGTGGCGCAGATGCTCGGAGTGAAATTCGCATTAATATGGGCGAAGAGAGACCTGCTGCAGGCACAAGTACGCCGCGTGTATCCGATATGTTCCGCTCGTGGGTTGACAGACTTCTGTCACCTCGTGCTACGAGAACGGATGCGTCCACTGAAGGAGAAACTGAAGAAGATGTGGAGACTTCAACAGCACTGTCGCCAACTGAAAATAACGCCAGCAAAGGAGGCCTTACAGCGCTCCTGCGTCGTTTCGTGAATACATTCTGGTCATTCTGGTAGAGATCGCTTTTCGAAGCCGTGGAACATCAGGACCTTCTCCTCCCGCGCTTTTTGTGTTCTGGCGGGATAGCCGAGGGTTGTACACACTCTTGTCCACACGCTCATCACCCTGTTTTCAACAGGGTTTTTCTTTTACTAGTAAGGTTTTGCCCGAAGTTATCAACACTCATTCTTCACCATCCTCTTCTTTTCTCGAAATATACTTATGTTGTGTAGTCGTATGCTTCATGTGTGCGACACATGGGGAAATCAGCAAAGCTTATCATGGCAATGTCGTCTTCTCCCATGTCTTCAACGTCTTCCACATCTGCAAAGCCGATTAACAAAGCAATCGGATTTGAATTCAAGAATTTTATATTACCGAAACGCTACGCCAGATCACACTTTGATTTCAGAAAGGCCACTGTGTGTGCGGTCATACCGACCTATAAGCCGGGAGAGATTACCGTGCGGCTTGTAGAAAATCTAATACGATGGGACACGAACATAGTGGTTTATGTGGTGGATGATTGTACCCCTCGAGATTACGAGGCAAGCATCCACATCTTTGAAAAGATCCACTCTATTTCTGATCGCGTCACGTTGATCCGCACACCCTCCAACACACTAAAAGCGGGCGCTTTGAATTATGGTCTGAAGTATATATTCGGGGAACGCGGAGGGTATGTGCCGGATGTAATTTTGACACTGGACGATGACATCGTTATTACTCCAACGACAGTGAGAAATCTTGTGACGGAGCTTATGGAACATGACGACCTTGGGGCCGTTTGCTCGCAATGTCATGTGCTGAATAAGAACAGAAATCTGCTGACACGCCTGCAGGGACTTGAATACCTGGGGTTCAATGCGACTCGATTGGCAGATGAAGGTTTTTTTATGGGGCCTTTGGTCATGCATGGCATGCTGACCGCGTTTCGTGCCTCTGCTCTTATAGAAGTCGGCGGATTTGCCGAGAGGCATTTAATTGAAGATTATGAAATTACGTCGCGTCTCAAAGAGAGCGGATGGAGTGTTAAATCAGCGCCCAATTCAGACGCATGGACAATAGTTCCGGAGAATTTCTCCACGCTTTGGCGGCAAAGGACCCGATGGTCATATGGCGGAATTACGGTTGTTGATAAGGTCAAATATCTGCCCACGGTATTTCAAGATGTAATAGGTCATGCCACGTTCTGGGCGACTCTATGCACCATTGTTCTTCTTATCCTCATCCTTCTATTTGGCAGTGAAGGTGGCGTATCCCCGAAGATCCCGCATTGGATTATCGCCCTGTCCATTTTACAGGTCGGTATCTGGTATATTTTCCAACTTTGGCTTATGGGATTATACAGAGAAAAAGACGCTTACGATTGGATGATACGCATCAGCATTATTCCAGAATTTATATACGCCAACATCCTCACCTTAATACTCGTCGGCTCATACTTTTTCCTCTTTTTTAATACGTTGAAAGGTAACGTTACGAATGGGAGTAGCCTTATCGTACGACAGCTCGCAGGGACAGGTAAGAATATGTTTCGGGCGTGCGGATATACAGAAAGTTGGGGCACGCGAACACAATAAATATGCCCGCACACCAACTTTGCCTTAACTATGCGTGAGAATGTCTTATCAAAATCGATAGACAAAGCAAGTACACTTCATTGATATGAAAACTGGTCAAAACAATATTAATAAGCGAAGGCAAAGTTAGTGTGCGGGTATGCCCCGCTCTAATGTTGCCTTAACTATGCGTGAGAATGTCTTATCAAAATCGATAGACAAAGCAAGTACACTTCATTGATATGAAAACTGGTCAAAACAATATTAATAAGCGAAGGCAAAGTTAGTGTGAGGGTATGAATCTTAACGGAGGGACAGTAATTTCAGGAGCATCAATATCCTCCATGGGGGTGTATGTAGGCACTCTACTATTGGACTCCGGAGATATCGCCATCGCTCTCTGCTTCTTGATGCTCACGTCTATCTATCTCTTAATAGTTATCGCGACACTTTGCCGATATGTAATTAATTATCGCCGCAACAGATATTTATTAGATTATAAGCTTAAATAATTCAACATATGAAATTCGTTCTTAAAAATCCCACTCTTTATTTGGCAACTCTTGCAATCGGCTTGGTCGTACTCGGCGTATTCAGCAACACCGCCTCGGCGGTGGCCTCTCCCGCCGGAGCCATAACACTGACATTCGATGACGGCAATCCTTCGCAGTATGAGATTGTAGCTCCGATTCTGAAAGCGGGAGGCCAACCGGCAACGTTCTACATAAACTCTGGGTGGCTGGGAGTGGATGAGTGGTATATGACTTGGGATCAGGTGACAGACTTACACAAAAATGGCTTCGAAATTGCGGGGCATACGTTGAATCACATAGAGTTGCCGACCGTAAACAATGCAACGAAGACTACTGAAATTAATCAAGACTACCAAAACTTCGTCGCTCATGGCATTACGCCGACAAATTTCGCGGTTCCATTTGGTGCGTATGACAACATCACGACGGCGCTTGTTGCCTCGCGGTATAACTCTCTTCGTGCGTTTGCTAATCAAGGGCTCAACGTTTGGCCGTACAACAAGTATCTTCTTTATGTTCGATACGTAACGAATCAAACTAGCTTGAACCAGGTTCAAGCGTGGGTGGAAGAAGCGGTAGAAAAGGACGGTTGGCTTATTATCGTATTTCACGAGATTTTGCCCGTTGTTGATCCTACAGACGATTACTCTTGGGAGACAGAGAAATTCCAAGGGTTTATTGATTACCTAAACGCGGAAGGAATCAAGGCAAAGACGGTAAAAGAAGTTCTTGGTGGATATATCAATCTCGTCGAGAATTCCAGTTTTGAAAGCGGACTCACCGGTTGGAGTACGGATAATCCAACGAATGTCGAAGTTAATATGAACTCTAAAGGCAATTATCCGAATCCGAAAAATAGTATCAAAATGATCGGCTCGAGGAAGCCAGCGCACCTATTCGGGGGAAAGATTCCCGTAACATTTGGCGCCACCTATGGATTTCGGGCCTACACAGATAGTCAATCCTTGAGTAGTGGCGAAGTTGGCTTCTACATTGATGAGTATGATCAGGGCGGAAATTGGATCTCTGGCAAGTGGCTAGGCGGTTTTACCAACAAAAATGTAATAGATAAAGCGTACGCGTTCACACCCACTCTTGAGTCTGTAAAGTCCATTGCTTTGCAAGTGTATATGACAGCAAGCTCAAGGGGCCATGTGTTCATCGATAACATCGAATTTTTCTCTCGCTAGCAAGGATCTTCAAACATAGGTAGGGCACATAACACTTTATAAGTCCTATGGCTCAAAATAAACTTCTCGTTCGGATAGTCATTCTGATAGCAGTAGTGGGCGCAATCTCCTTCATCGGCATACGCGCACCGGAAACGGTCACTTCTCTCGTTCCAGAATTTCTAAACGATTCGCAGGGTGAATCGCCGGGCGAACAGTCTGCGGAGAAGAGCATTGTAGTCGGACCGAAACAGGAGGCGGAGCTCGCCGAGGAGGTCAGCGTTACAATGGTCGACAAATCTACCATCGGCAATGTTCTCGCCATCCTTAAGGATGTAGGGGAAGCGGCGTATTATCATTTTGGTCTGACAGAAAAAGATTTTCTGGAAATTAAAAAAGCGGGCCTTGATGTGATTGAGGGCAATTTTGACATTTGCGCTGATGACGCAGATGTGAAGTTTTTCCTCGATAGCGCCAAACAGGCCGGCCTTAGGGTAATACTCAATGCTGGGGCGGGAGAGGCAGAGTGGGGATACGCATGTGACGGTAATTTCCGATCTGGCCAAAAACCGGTGTGGCAGAGAGATAAAGTTAAAGAGTGGGTTGAAAAATGGAAAACTCACCCGGCGCTCTACGCCTGGGACACATCGAATGAAGACGGAGGCACGTTTCCATTCGGCATAGGAGGTGTTGATCCTGATCCAGCATGGGAGGATAAATACTCTCTTTCAGTGGAACAACTCGGACAGGCCTACGCGGACGTAAAGAGTTTTGATCCATCGCGTCCTGTGATTATACGGATGAACGGTTGGTATTTTTACGACAACACCGATAATTTCTTCAAGCCCGGAAACAGTTTTGGAAAGGATGTTGCGGATATCGTAATGGTCAATACGTATTCAAACGTCGATGAGTACTTTAAGGATTTTGTATCAACTGTTCTCATGCGAGCCGCGCGCTCAATGTATGCGATTGACCCGGACATACAAGTGATACCGGCTATTGGAGCATGGAGTGAGCCGCCGACATGGGTAAAACCGACAGGGGAGCACCTCATCAATGATTACAACCAAGCTCTCAAGGCCGAGAACCTAGCGGGGATTGCATTCTTCAAATATGGTGCCGCCGAGGGAGAGGACTGGTTTTTGCCAGATTCTACCAGGGGCGACCCAATGCTATGGCAGATGATAAACGAACTCATCAAATAGCATTTTGGTGATTACCTCCAAAATACCAAGGATCGTCCTTCGCTAACTTTAACGATTTCTCCTTTAACGATTTCGTAAATCGTTATTAGGATTTCACCGAT
>CAYPGH010000021.1:0-3417 GCA_964410475.1 uncultured Candidatus Saccharibacteria bacterium | reverse complement strand
TCCTTTAACGATTTCGTAAATCGTTATTAGGATTTCACCGATATTAGTCAGCTTCTCGATACGCATTACTACATATCTTACTGTATATCTTACTGCATATCGCCGCCGTGAATATGTCGTTTATAACGATTTACGAAGTCGTTAATTGTTTATGCCGTTTATAACGATTTACGAAGTCGTTAATTGTTCGTTTTTGTCCTAGGGACCAAAACCGTTCAATCTCCCATTGCGATGACTGTCTTGGTTCTTGAAACTTTTTGAAGCTTCCTGAGCACCTTGGGGACTCTTGACATCTTGGTACTATAACTGTAGCATAGAAAAATATGGGGAAAACCGTAAGGATTCTAGCCCCGGCCTTGGTTTGCACTGCACTTCTTTTCGTTGCCTTATTTGCCCATGCTGATTTGCGAGCAGAACGAGGTGTAGCTCGAGAAGAAAGAATTCCCGGCCAGTACATTGTCGTTTTTAAGGATTTCCCGGCCGGTCAGAATGCGGCCGAGCAAGCCGTGGGTGCGGAGGATATAGAGAAAGACATCCTCTCGCGCACGCGTGGCGAACGGCTCCATTCGTACCGAAGCGCAATCAACGGTTTTTCGGCGCGCCTTTCCCCCTCTGAACTCGATGCTATTAAAAGCGATCCGCGCGTCGCATTTATAAGTGAAGATCGTGTCGTTTCTATAGACGTCACTTCACGCGAGCGGGATGTAGCAATTTTTTCTGCGAACGCTCGGGATAGGTGGCCCATGTCTGCCGCGGAGCAATCCACTCCTACCATTTCGTCGCAGACATTACCCACGGGTATTGATCGAATCAACGCGGAAACATCGGCGAACAAAGGTGCAGGAATCCACGTGGCGGTTATTGATACCGGAATACAGAAGAATCATCCAGATCTCGCAGGTAATATTGTAGGGGGTAAGAATTGCTCTTCAGGCACTAGCTATAATGACGGCAACGGACACGGCACTCACGTGGCGGGCACCATCGCAGGAATTAATAACGATGTGGGTGTTGTGGGGGTTGCGCCAGAAGCAAAGCTATGGGCAGTACGCGTCATGGACAATGCAGGGATTGGTACCTGGTCTTCTGTTATCTGCGGGCTTGATTTCGTCACGAATAACGCGCCTGCTAACGGTGGGCCTATACGGGTAGCGAATATGAGTCTAAGCGGCGGAGGCGTTTCCGACAATAACTGTGGGAACTCCAACTACGACGCTCTTCATAAAGCAGTTTGTCGCGCGCGCGATGCTGGCGTTACTATTATTGTTGCGGCCGGTAACAGCGCGGCCGACGCCTCTACATATGTGCCGGCGTCGTATGATGACGCGGTCATCACCGTTTCAGCTCTTGTCGACTCTGACGGTGCTCCTGATGGTAAGGGGGCGGGGACCTACTATGGCCCAGATGACACATTTGCCACATTCAGCAACTTCGGGAACGTGGTTGATGTTGGAGCGCCCGGCGTCTCTATTTATTCCACTTGGATCAACAATGGCTACACCACCATAAGTGGCACGAGTATGGCTTCTCCGCATGTCGCGGGGGCCGCCGCATTGTACTTGTCGGCATTTCCAAATGCAGTGTGGACAGAGGTGCGCGATGCAATGATTTCAACAGGCGAGAAGATTGGGCAAGGCCATATCGATCCTTCGTGGAAACATCCAGAGCCGGTGGTTCGGGTTGATAATCTGTCCACTCTTTGGAATCTCGTAAATAATCCGCCGACAGCAAACGCGGGGCTCGATCAGGGTGGCTTTGTAGGTGACGCAATCCAGTTTGACGGTTCGAGCTCGTCTGACTCTGACGGAACGATAGTCTCATACGCGTGGGATTTTGGTGACGGTACAACACAGAACGGGGTATCCGTATCACATATCTATTCAACTGCCGGAACATATACTGCAGTTCTGACAGTTGAAGACAACGGCGGGCAGACAGCAAGTGATAGCGCCACGATAACAATAGATGTGCCGCCTACGGTAGGATTTTCAGATAGTTTTGAAAACGGTCTTGGCAAATGGACACAAGATTCGCAAAAGGACTGGCGAAGGCAAAGTCAGCGCTCAACCGACGGGACGTATTCTATCGAGGTAGATGGACCAGCCGCTGATGCTTCTATTGAATCTGGCGCTATCGACCTTGGAGGAAGCACAAGCGCGATCATTGAATTTGACTGGTTCATAGAAAGAGGGCTTGATAATGGTGAATACATCGCCTTTGATATTTCAAAAGACGGGGGCAGTTCGTGGTGGGAAAAGAGAATATTACAAGGCAACGTTGATTCCGAGGGTGTATGGCACAGCGAAAGAAAGGTAGTTACCGGCATCTCTTCACTGAAGATTCGATTCCGCGGCACCATGAGCGGCTCGGGTGAAGATGCATACGTTGACAACGTGCGAGTGGTAACACAATAGACTTACTCTGGAATTATATCGGTCGGAGAACTCTGCGCTATAATTAGGCGGTGCGTAAACCTAACAAACGCCGACGTATCTCGCCCGACGCTCCGAAAAAAGGAGGGTTGAATGGTGAACGCCGCCGCGTGGAGATACTTGGCGGCACCACGTTCCTCCTGTTCTCAGTCATTATTGTCGGACTCTTCTTGGCGTCCGGTTTCCAGAAAACAGCGCTCCGTTCTTCCGAGGTCGCGGCCGTTGTATCTGCAATTCTCGTGGATCTTGCGAATGGTGATCGGGTTGAGGGTGGTCTGGATGAACTTGCGATCAACCCAATTCTCGTAGCGGTAGCACAGGCGAAAGCAAACGACATGGCGATGAGTGGATATTTTGCCCATGTGTCGCCCGAGGGAATTGATCCGTGGCATTGGTTCCAGGAGGAAGGATATGAGTATGAGCACGCCGGAGAAAATTTAGCCATAGACTTTTCGGATTCGTCTGACGTCGAACGTGCTTGGATGAATTCTCCGACGCATCGCAATAATATTTTGAGCGGGAATTTCACAGAAATCGGCATTGCAACCGCGCAAGGAATGTATCAGGGTCGCGAAACGACGTTTGTTGTGCAGGCGTTCGGGGCGCCTTCACGAGCCATTGCGCGTACTGCTACAATTGCAACAACGAAAGTTCCCAAGGATCCGGAGATAGCGACAGCAACTGCGCCGGTACCGCCTCAACCCAAAGTGCAGGTACTTGGCTCTGCCACGCTAGAGGACTCCGCGCCATACTCATCGGCCATCCATACGGAACCCGCGTCTGCCGCGGAACTCTCAGTGGGAACGTTAGACGTCATACCGGTTTGGGGTTATGTCATAGGATTTCCGCGCTCCGCGCTCCGTTATGCATATTACGCACTAGGTCTTCTGGTGCTTCTGGCGCTTGCGGCAGAGACGGGGCTTGAGTTCCGCTCCCACCATCGCAAAAAGGCCGTACGTGCCGGCATGCTCCTTATAGCAATGGT
>CAYPGH010000020.1:0-9729 GCA_964410475.1 uncultured Candidatus Saccharibacteria bacterium | reverse complement strand
CGCGTCTTGAATTTTGCTGAGGATTTCCAGAAACAAATAGATATTTTGGAGGGGAAGTAGTGCACACTCGGCAGTGCTATATTCTTCGGGTCGCTGTCTGGCGTTGCTACGCCAGCGCTCATTCCCCGCCTGCACCTACCTGCTCTTCGTCGACGGCTGCGACAAAGCGAGGGCTTCGGCGGGCAGGTCGGGCCGCCGCCCTGCGAGAGACCCTCAGAACACAACACCGACTCGCTTTTGCATAAGGAATATATATGTTGGTAGGAAGCGATGCCTGCCCGGTAGTCATGTGGAGCATGTGCTTCGGAGTTCTCTCGGCGGCATACCCCCACCTCTCTTTCGCCGCGTAGGGAAGGGTATCTGGAAAAAGTGGCATAAGTAGCAGAAATATGCTAAAAAGGGCGGAATGAAAAAAGAAATACACCCGGGAAATTATCGACCGGTCATTTTTGAAGATTCCACCATCGGGAAGAGCTTTTTGATTTCCTCGACTGTTACGACCGAGAAGACGGCGAAATGGACTAAAGCCGAAGAAGACGGCTCGCCCGGCCAGAAAGACTTAGGGACGATCGGGAAAGAGTACCCTGTGTTCCATGTGGAAATATCCAGCGCTTCCCATCCGTTTTACACAGGACACTCAAAGGTCATAGACACCGCTGGACGCGTAGAGAAATTCAAGAACAGGATGGCAGCCTCAAAACCAAAGAAGAAGGCGTCTTCTCCAAAATCTTCTAAAGGATCAGAGAGATAGCGTCGTTGCCTGTAGACCGACGCTGTTTTCGGATTTACTAATTCCGGACACGGTGTTGCGGCAAGGCAATGTTATTCTTTTATATGCCCGTACACTAACTTTGGTATTATGTTTTTGTTGCACATCCAATGTAAGGAAACCAAACCGGTAATGTACCAGGTATCGTTCCTTTGTAGTGGAAATTACGAAAACATTATGAAACGATACCAAAGTTAATGTACGGGTATGGCAGACAAAAAACTTAATCCGGACGAGTACGCGAACGACCATCGTGTTGCCTATCTTGTTGCCGAATGGAAGCGTCTCACGCAAGCGGAGCGAGATTCTACCGAGCTCATTGAAGTAGATCCTTCAATGCACGAGCTTGCGACAAAAGAGCTTCAGGACATAGCGGAGCAAAAGGAGAAACTGATGGGACAGATGGAGTCTATTATTGGCCGACAAGGTGAGCGCGAATGGCCGAACGAACTCATTATCGAGGTACGCGCGGGTGTCGGAGGAGAGGAGGCGTCCCTTTTTGCTGAGGACCTCGCGAATATGTACCTACGGTATGCAGAATCTCGAGGATGGCGATGGAGGTCGCTCGATGAATCGCGAGCAGCTCAGGGCGGTTTCAAGGAAGTGCAGTTCGAAATAAAAGGTGAGAACTGTTATCGCGAATTGCAATATGAAACTGGCGTCCATCGTGTTCAGCGCGTGCCGTTAACGGAAAAACAAGGCCGCATTCACACTTCGACGGCTTCAGTTGCGATACTTCCACTTTATAAGCGTACAAAAATAGAATTGAACCCAATTGATATCGAAGTATCGTTTGCTCGCTCAGGTGGTGCTGGTGGCCAGAATGTCAATAAGGTGGAGACCGCAGTTCGGCTTGTTCACAAGCCGACAGGTATCGAAGTGAAATGTACGTCGGAACGCAGTCAACAGCAAAACCGTGAGAAAGCCATGCGGCTTCTCATTAGTCGTATTCAACAGGCGCAAGATGAGGAGGAGGCGAGAAAGCGTGCGGCGGAGCGGAGTATTCAAATAGGAACGGGCGAGCGCTCTGAGAAAATACGCACCTATAATCTTCCGCAGGATCGCATCACAGATCATCGAATCAAGGAGTCATGGTCGAACCTTGAGAAGGTTATGTCGGGAGGCTTAGCGCCCATTATCGAGGCGCTGACAGCGGCGGATACAGATAGACCGACCGTTGCGACAGACGACTCTGTTTGATAGTATGCATCAGCCCGAACCCGTCTGCTTTGCGGGTAGGGTTGACCGAATAATATGACAACGATACAGACTGATATTAAAACACTTTTTGAAGCCGGAGCGCATTTTGGATATGCGCGTTCGCGTCGTCATCCGACTGCGTCGGCTTTTTTGTATGGCACGAGAGATCGCATGGACATTTTCGATCTTGAGGGGACGTACAAGTATCTTGAGGCGGCACGTGCATTTGTGAGCTCATCAGCCGGAAACGGGAAGACCGTGCTTTTTGTCGGCGGTAAGCATGAGGTTGTAGCTGCTGTAAAAGAAACCGCACAGAGAGCAGGTATGCCGTATGTCGCGGGTCGTTGGATAGGAGGTACACTCACGAATTTCAAGAACATCCACAAACGCATCGATCGTTTGAAGAAACTTACCGAGGAACGCGAATCGGGAGAACTTGAGAAATACACGAAAAAAGAACGTCTCCTAATAGACCGTGAAATAGAAGAGCTTCTTGGGCGCTTCGGTGGCTTGGCCAGTATGGCTGAATTGCCTGACGCTCTCTTTGTGATCGATACGCGCCATGAGAATACGGCAGTGCAGGAAGCAAATCAGCTCGGTATTCCCGTCATTGGATTAGCGAGTTCGGATTGTGATTTCTCTCTTATACAGTATCCGATACCTGCGAATGATACCTCTGTACGGAGCGTGCGGCTTGTGTGTGAACAGCTGGCTGACGCGTACCTTGAGGGAAAGAAGGCGCAAGTTGCGAAACCTAACACATTGGACAAATAGTGATACGGAAGTATCAAGAGAGAGCCCTTGATGCTTATCGCATAGTGAACGATACTTAACTACCTATTATCTATATGGATATTACGACCGATGCCATAAAGAGTCTCCGGGATGAAACTGGTGTTTCCATCATGCAGTGTAAGAAGGCGCTCGAAGAAGCAGGGGGTGATGCAGAAAAGGCAAAAGTAATTCTTCGTAAGAAAAGCGCAGCTATCGCGAGAAAGAAATCTGATCGCGAATTAGGAGCTGGTATCGTAGCGGCCTACACGCACGCAGGTGGTTCAGTTGTTGGCGCTGTTATTCTCGCATGTGAGACGGATTTTGTTTCTAAGAACGAAGAGTTTGGAGAGCTAGCATACGATATCGCTATGCATGTTGCAGCAATGGCTCCACAGTTCCGCTCGCGTGACGATGTAAAAGAAGAAGATATCAAAGCTGCACGAGAAGTATTTGAAAAAGAAACTGCTTCTGTTCCAGAAGTCGCCCGCGCGAAAGCAGTAGAAGGGAAACTCAATTCCTATCTAAGTGAAAAAGTCTTACTAGAACAGTTGTTCGTGAAAGACTCAAACATAACGATACGCGGACTTATCGAATCAGCAACACAGAAATTTGGCGAGAAGATAGAAATTACGCGTTTTGAGAGGCTTGCGGTAAAATAGAGCGGCTATGGCACTAGCCACGACCATTTTTTTCATTTCATTAGCTGGTTTAGCGGGTTTGTTTGGATTTAAGCTCTGGGAGAATGGACGCGGACAAATGCCTTGGCAGGACGCGCGGCGTCGTATTGATGAGCATGCGCATCGCACGAAAGAAATAATGCTTGTGAGCGTGGTAGAGCTGGAGAAGTTACCGCCGTATCTCCTGCTTTTTATAAGTACTAGTATTCAGAGAGGGGCGATATCCTTCGGCTATCTCGCACATTGGCTTGGACGGCGCTCTCATGCGCTTGCTGACATGGTCTCTCATAAGCATCGTTTTCAGCGCAAGGAGACCAACTCCGAGTTTCTCAAGAAGGTTATTGAGCATCCCATGAGACCCGAGAACGGAAGGGTGGTGAGCGGAGTGCATTCGGCGAGCGCTCAGTATGCTATTCAGGAAGAGAATACTCTTTCACCGACCTACAACTCTCCTGAACCTCATGCTACCGCAGTACCTACGGATATTAGTACTATTTTTGTTGAGGGTGAACAATCACAAGGCAAGGAGAAGGACCCTGTATCTCCAATGACGAAAGAGCAACAGACTCCACGTCGCGCTCGGAGAGTTAGACGCAGTAAACCGATGCCTGAGGAGCAAAGAAGCGAGAAACCTTCGAATGCGCGTAAGAGAAAAGATACGGCTTCATTCGGAGAGAATCCCAATGATTAAAAGAGTATATTTACTGCTTTGAGAAAGGCGACACTGCGGCTCAGGCTGGCTAGATTAGAGTAGCCGTTTTGCCAGCCCAGTTAGAAAATGAGATAGTGTCAGATGCGGTCGGAGTAGCTCCCACCTTCGCTTAAGCTGTGCATGAGCTTCGGAAGGGCAAGCAGTAGGACTTTTCACTACCGCTTGCACTTCGAAGCTCCGGCGTAGCCGGAGCGTAGTAGTGCCGGTGTAGCTCAATGGTAGAGCACCCGTTTTGTAAACGGAAGACGTGGGTCCGATTCCCTCCACCGGCTCAAGTGATCTGTACCCCGTAAAGTAGACACGGGGTACACATCACACGTTACCTTTTGATTGTCGCGGCATCTTCACTCTCCGTTGTTTGCAGTGCAGTGAGTTCCGGTAGAATCTTCTCTATGTCCTCAACATTGTGGAGTCCGTAGTAGGGTCGTCCGTTTATGACAAGTGCGGGCAGGTCGTTTTCCACGTTGTTGATTTGTATCAGTGTTTGTAAAGCGGGATTTTCAAGATTGTAATCAAACGAATATACACGTAATTGCGGATAATCTCGCGAAAGCGCAGTTAGCACATACCCCTGTTCCTCGCAGTCTTTGCAGTCTCCTTTGTTTGAGAAGAAGTAAAGGATGAAGATAGGTTCTAAACCACATTTCTCAGAAACTTCTTGCATAAGGAGCAGGTCTTTTATCTGGAGTAGGGAATAGTATCGCTTAAGTCGAACGAGCGAGTCTTGTTCCACCGAGACTTGTGTTTCAAGATATGCGATACGTTCACCGACAGGTCCGATCTCTCGTGAGAGAACGGAGTTTTCCGATATGTCGCTACACGAATGTGATGCAAGGAGAGCGAATTGCGTCTCAAGGGAAAGGATGTCTATAAAGACGTTATCCTGTGCTGTGCGCACCTCTGTCGCTCGCAAGTTGTTGAAGTAGTTTGCGGCATAGAACGCTGTCGCGAAGATAAGTGCCGTAATAACAAACGCAGTGGCATATGTTTGCCATCGCATAGAGCGTGTGCCTATAACGGGTTCTTCCATAATGTATTATTTCCATCGGACACCCGTTCTGAAGAAAGCGCGCACGGCAGCGGTTGCGAACCATAACGGCACAAGAAATCCATAAAAAATAATGAAAAGTGGAGTGCCAGTAGGCGGCAGTCGGCGGTCGGTGCTTATCAAAGAGCCCACACTAATGAGAACAACAATAATCAAGATGGAGACGTATATTAAGAATAACGTTGCGCTTGTATTGATGTAAAAAGCGTCAAAGGACGGCGTAAAAGATACTCCCATTATTTGTGTGCGTGCATAGGTCTGAGCTATCGTATGTGCGCCATACCATAAAATTCTTGCGAAGAAAAACAGTGCGACTGCAATCGAAATTAAGGCCGCAGGAAGAATAATCATGCCAAGATTCCCGTACGCACGATTCATGAACATAGAGCGGTAATCAACTGCATTCCGCAGGAATCCGTATGCCCAACGCACTCTCTGTCGGAAGAGCGCCTTAAGCGTGTGCGGAGTTGTCGTATGTACGGATGCAGACGGGGCATTTCCGATGAGATATCCAGCGGCCTGTATCCTAAGCGCCATCTCCATATCCTCTGTTGAATGTCCATGTCGCCAACCACCAAGTCTACGTACTACGCTTGTACGGAAAATAGAAAATGGCCCGGGTGTAATGAATGCTGAACCAAGCGCCGAGAAAATAAAGCGACTAAAAACCGAAAGACGATATTCTGCGTTTTGCATGTGCTGAATAAGAGTTCCCGGCTCTCTTACATGAATTCCGGGAGTGATTGCGGCTACGTCTTTGTTCTCAAACGCGCGAGCAAGAACCGCGAGCGCCGAAGCTTCCACAACAGAATCCGCGTCCAAACAACCGATAAGTTCCGCATCGGTCTTTTCAAGAGCCAAGTTCATCGCTGTATATTTACCACCATTTTCTTTGCGATAGATACGGACACGGCTATCGGAGACATACTGGCGTGCTATCTCTGTAGTGCGATCGGTAGAGCCGTCATCTATCACGAGAATTTCCAATTTATCGTGCGGATATGAGAGAGAAAGCAGGGAAGTAAGCGTACTTGCGATTGTTTGCTCTTCGTTGAAGCATGGAACGACAATAGCGACGCGCGGCAAATCGAATTCTTTTGCCGATTTAGGCATATAAGCTGTTTTCCCGAGACGTCTTTCAAGAAATGAAACAAGCAAAAACACTTCAAAGAACAGTGCGGTAAAAAGAGCTGTATAGGTGATGATATGGCCGATTTCCGTCATTCACAGGATTATAGCAGAAAGGGTGTGTGCTCGCCCAGCAATGCCTTTTTTGGGTCGCTGTCTGACGCTGCTGCGTCAGCGCTCACGCTCGAGCCGCCGCCCTGCGCGAGACCCTCAGAAGGCACTACCGTACTCGCTTTAGGGGTTGAAAAGGTTTCGAAGCGAAGCTTCGATACAATTTTTGTTGCTCGACGGTAACGAACTCCGCGTTATACTGCCTCAATGGATCGAGGCCACATGCATCCGATATCCTCGCTTATTCGCGAGGCGAATTCGATTTTTCACAACATGGGATTTACGTTTGCCGAGGGGCCTCTCATAGAGAGCGAGTGGTATAACTTTGATACGTTGAATGTCCCGAAAGACCATCCTGCGCGCGATATGCAGGACACGTTCTACATTAAGGACGAACCAGGATATGTATTGCGCACGCACACCAGCCCTGTCCAGGTGCGCTACATGGAAGGAGAGGCAAAAAAGGGCAATACACCGCCATATCGCGTCATCGTTCCAGGAAAAGTCTTTCGTAATGAGGCGACAGACATGACGCACGAGGCAGAGTTTTACCAAATAGAAGGACTTGCCGTTGGAGAGGATGTGACGCTCGCGAATCTCAAGGGAACGCTCGCTCGTTTCTTCAAAGAATTATTCAAGAATGCGAACGTCGAAATTCGTTTTCGACCGAGTTTCTTTCCTTTTACCGAGCCGTCTGTCGAAGTAGATATGCGTCTCGTTGGAGAAAATGTGCCCGAAAAACTCCGTGACAAATGGATAGAGATGATGGGGGCTGGCATGGTGCACCCAAATGTATTAAAGAATGCGGGCGTCGATCCAAAGAAATACCGCGGCTTCGCATTTGGGATGGGGCTGGATCGTCTTGCAATGCTTCGCTGGGGCATCGATGATATTCGCCTCATGCATTCTGCCGATTTGCGGTTTATAAACCAATTCTGATGCATGAAAATCTCACGCGACTGGCTACAAACGTATTTTGAGAAGGAGCTACCGGATGCGTCGGTGCTTGCGGAAGCGCTTACATTCCATGTATTCGAGATAGAGAGTGTTGAGGGTGATGTATTGGACGTGAAAGTAACGCCGAATCGGGGGCACGATTGTTTGTGTCACTATGGTATTGCAAAAGAATTATCTGCGATTCTTAATGTGCCATTTATCCCACAGAAACACGAGAATGGCGTCGAAGATATGCTTTCTAAAAAGACAGACGCGATAGTGGTTTCGATAAATAATCCGCTATGTAAACGGTACATTGCCGGATACCTAAAAGGAGTGAAAATAGGACATTCTCCCGAGTGGTTACGAAAACGTATCGAAGCAATCGGGCAAAAATCCATCAACAACGTGGTAGATGCGACAAATTATGTGATGTTCAATATCGGTCAACCACTGCACGTCTTTGATGCGGGGAAGTTGAAAAAGCAAGAGAGTTATGCAATTTCCGTACGTATGGCGAAAAAGGGAGAGGCGATGCTCACTCTAGATGACAAAGAATATACATTCACCGACGCGATGATGGTTATTACTGACATGCACGCCGACGCAATTATCGGCATCGCAGGTATCAAGGGTGGGAAAATGAGCGGTGTTGACGAAGGAACAACAGATATCATTCTTGAGGCGGCAAATTTTGACGGTGTTTCAGTAAGACGGGCCGCCCAAGCTCTGAAATTGCGCACTGATGCATCAGAACGCTTCCAGCAGGTACTTTCTTCAGGCCTTGCCGGATACGGCATGCGCGCGGCCGTAGAGATTATTCAGGAGATTGCCGGCGGCGAACTTGTCGGATTTGCGGATGAATATCCGGAACCGGAGGAAGAGAGGAGCGTTTCGATTTCTGTTGCGCAAATAAATCAGGCTCTCGGAACTTCGCTTTCGGAAAGCGACACGATCGACGTATTTACTCGTCTCGGATTTTCATACGAAGCGCGCGGAAGGGAAATTTCCGTGCTGGCACCCTTTGAGCGTCTTGATATCGTGATACCCGAGGATTTAATCGAGGAAGTCGGTCGTCTTGTTGGGTACGATAAAGTGCCATCCACTGAACTTCCCGTGTTTCCGCGTAGCCCCGAAACAAACGAGAATTTCTATCGGAGCGAGCATGTACGAGAGGACCTCATGAGTGACGGATATTCAGAAGTGTACACGTCGGTATTTGCAAACTCTGGAGAACGTGCAGTTGTGAATAAGGTAGGAGGTGAACAGTCGTATTTGAGGAAAAGTCTTATTCCAGGTCTTGAGGAAACGTTGAAAAGAAACATCCGCAACAAGGATCTACTCGGAATTTCGGAAGTGCGTATTTTTGAAATAGGGACGATTTGGCCTGCCTCGTCGAATAAGAGCGAGCACGACGGTAAGGAAGAGATCGTTGTCGGTATCGCAAGCGAGAAAGAAGGTACTTCAGAGCGGTCTTTGAAAGATATGGCGCCTGTTCTGTCTCAAGAAGTCGGGTACGAAGAGCTTCCCGTATCAGCCACAGAGCGATACCAGCCCTTTTCGAGATATCCATTCATAGTTCGGGATATTGCAATGTGGATTCCGGGAGGGGTAGATGAGAATGAAGTTCTCGGCCTGATCCAAAGAGAGGCGGGAGAGCTGCTCGTGCACGAGGCTCTTTTCGACCGCTTTGAAAAAGATGGCAAAGTATCGCTCGCGTTTCGTCTCGTGTTCCAATCGTTTGACCGCACACTCACTGATGAAGAGGCAAATCAACATATGAAAGGCATACAAGCGACCCTAGAATCAAAAGGTTTAGAAATACGGTAGAGAAAAGAAGAGTCCTGTTTCGTATTTCAAATTCGAATAATACGGAATCCACACTCGCGCAAAAACCCCTTCCATTTTGGTCTCGTTTCTGTTACCCCGTTAGAAGTAGGGAGCACTTGCTCCCCGTGCGCGAATAGTCTACTAAGAGGGCGTTTCTAGCCCTTATTTCCTACGTATTCTAGTCAGTGGATTGCTTCCGAAACTTCTAACGGGGTGCTATACTAAACGTACCAAATATGGCTAAAGAAAAGGTGAAAAAGGCGACGGTCAATGCCCCCAAAACGGGGGGTTCGTCGTACACCCGGTTAGTAGATGTTGGCGATGCGCCCGCCGTAGGCGGGCGCGGCTTCCACGGAAGTATCGTTTCTTAATTTTGTCATTACAACTCCCATGGCTAAGAAAAAAATCAACAAAAAGCCTTCGCCAACATTCACTACCGGGTACAGAGCTGAAGACATTACAGTTCTTGAAGGGTTGGAAGCAGTGCGTCGACGCCCGGGCATGTACATTGGGACGACGGGGACCTCCGGCCTTCATCACCTCA
>CAYPGH010000019.1:0-9778 GCA_964410475.1 uncultured Candidatus Saccharibacteria bacterium | reverse complement strand
GCGGTCAAAGCCATCGCCGTCGTCAGTGATGTATTTACGGAACGCACGAGAGTCTGGTTCAAACTGCGGCCTGCAACCTCGGTAAAATCTTCTCTACGACCACGCTCCTGATTAATGCGAAGATTCTCACGCACTCGGTCAAATACGACGATGGTGTCGTGTACAGAATAGCCAAGCACCGTAAGAACGGCCGTTATAAAAAGCGTATCTACTTGGGCTCCAGTAAAAAATCCCAGAACTGCATAAAATCCGACCGGTATGAGAACATCGTGACCAAGCGTTACAAGCGCTATTAATCCATATATCCAAGAAGAAACAGGTTCCGAGACTTTCCGGAACGCAAATGCGATGAAAAACAATATCGCGATCAAAACAAGCGCAAGTGCGATAACGGCCTTGTTGCGAAGCTCTTCTCCCACTACCGGACCGACTTCAGTAAGTTGATTGATTACTGTCGGTGACTCTCCGCCAACAGAGAGTGTATCTGCAAGGTTTCCACGCTGTTCGCTCGTAAGATTAGCCGCTCGAAGTATGTAATCGTTCTCATTCGCTTCGCGCAGTGAGTAACCGGAAAAGCCGGCCGTATCGAGATACTGTGATAGCGTCTCCGGCGCAGGACGGCCGTTTTCATACGTTGCCTGTATGAGAGCACCTCCGGTGAAATCGGTCCCAAGATGAAGTCCAAATACTGCGACAGACAAAAGAGCCGCGAATACTATCGCTCCAGTTATTGCAAAAAATGCATTTCTGTTCTGAACAATAATCATAACTAATTTCTGATGCCGCTCCCAAAAAAGAAACGCAGGATGCCGGACTTCGCATCAACGCCGAGCGCTAAAAGGAGCGTACGCGATATGGTAATAGATGAAAGCATAGACACCAAAACACCCAGTCCAAATACAAGTGCAAATCCTTTAATGAGCGACGTGCCGAACCAAAAAAGAATGATCGCCGTAATCATAGAAGAGATGTTGGAATCCCGTATGGAAAGCCATGCGCGCGCGAAACCGTCTCGTATAGAATCGGCAGTGTCTTTGCCACCTCGCAACTCCTCTTTCATGCGTTCAAATATAAGCACGTTTGCGTCGACCGCCATGCCGACAGAAAGAATGAATGCCGCGATACCGGCGGCAGTAAGTGTCACGGGAATCCACTGGAACAGAGCTAGAATGACGACAATGTAGAATGAGAGCGCAAGGAATGCGACAATACCAGGCAAACGATACCAAAAGATCATGAAAAGGACGACCGCCAAAATACCCCAGAGGGTAGCGGTTATGCCGCGTTCCACTGCTTCCGCTCCTAACGTTCCAGAGACCGTTTGTGTACCAATAAGTTCGATCGGTACTGGAAGCGCTCCATAATTCAGATTGCGCGCCAACTCTTTTGCCTCATTGGCATCAAAACCACCAGAGATAACCGCGGTACCGCCAGGGATCGCTTCGCGAATGACGGGAATCGATATTGGAACACCGTCCAGAAAGATGCCGAAATATTTCCCGACATTGTTCCTTGTAAGCTCCGCGAAGATATCTGCTCCCTCTGAATTAAAATTAAGTGCAACCACTGGGTCATTCGGTCGTGCGCCAAGTGATTGATCGAATTGTAGCTGAGCGCTGGCGAGATGCTTTCCTGTTATGGCGGCCATCTCAAATACTTCATTCACATTATCAATCGAAATGCCCGTCGCAGGAATTGGCTGGTCGGAGCGTAGCATGCGAAATTCCAGAACAGGTGTCTGTCCGATGAGTTCTATCGCCTTTTGCGTATCTGTAATACCCGGAAGCTCAACAATGAGACGCTCTTGTGGATCACCTGCGAACGTACCTCCGTGCTGGGTTTGTACGATGGGCTCCGAAACACCAAATAAATTTACACGGCGTTCGATGGTGTCGCGAAGAGCAGCCATGGATTCGTTAGCATCACCTTCAGATATGGCAGAGAGGTCGGCGCGGTACACAAGCTGGGTGCCACCAGAAAGATCCAGTCCGAGTCGAAACGGCCGTGTGCCGTTAACCTGTCCATCGTATACAAACCACCCAAACCCCACTCCAAGAGCGAGAATGAGCGCCGCCGTAAGACGTATTTTCCACATGACCGTCAAGTATACCTATCTATCGACGCTTTTCCAGTAAATCAAACAGGTTCTTAAAAATCATGGCGACCGCGACGGGCCCGACGCCGCCGGGGACAGGAGTGAAGACATCCGCCTTTTCAGAGCACGCAGAATCGGCATCTCCTATAATCTTTTTATTAAGCTCACTTGTGCCGGCATCGATGAGTGCTACTCCTTGTTTAAGATGTTCGGGCTTGATAAATCCTGGATTTCCAGCTCCTGAAACAATGATGTCCGCGTCTTTTAAATCCTCGATGGAGCCCTCCTCCAGAGAAAATATGGATACATTCGCGCCAAGATTCCCAAGAAGCCACGCCGACGGTGCGCCGACTAGACGTCCTGCGCCGACGACGACGGTTCGTTTACCGAGAATTTCGATACCAGCGCGTTGGAGTAATTCCACTACTGCAAGCGCCACGGGCGCATGCACAAGCCTCTTGTTTTCAGAGATCGTCGGGTTTAGAGCATCAACGTCCTTCTCTACGGGCACTGCCGAAAGTACGGCGTCCACATCAACCCCCTTCGGGAACGGGAGTTGAGCGATGACCCCATCTGAGCGCATTGCGACATCTTGTATCGATCCGATAATGACCTCTTGAGAAGCGTCTGCGGGTAAGTCTATGCGGACCATCGTCACACCAAGGCGCGTTGCGGCGCGTTCTTTGATACGTACAAACGACGCGATGACTGGATTCTCGCCCACTACGACAATGCCGAGTTTGACATCAGAAACGATACTTCTGCGACGCTCGGCAAGCTCTACATACAAATCCTCTGCTATCGCACGTCCATCTAAGATCATGTGTTAGTTTTTCTTAACGAGCGTAAGCGAGTTTAGAAACAACTTACATCCAGCTCCAATTTTGGTGACAGTTTATATCATTCATGGTAATCGAGCTTATCATACGTGTAGTGATTCTGTAAATAAATAACTGTTGAAATTGGGTCTGGGTTAAGAAAAATATAGTCGCAAGCTCCTTATTTTTCTAAACCCCATTCTTTCTTAAGCCCTGCAATGCCGTCTTCAAGTTGAATGGTAGGCTCCCATCCAAGTAGTTCTTTTGCTTTCCTGTTGTCTGCCAATGAGTCATGGGCCTCTATGCGAGGCGGACCATAAATAATTTCCCCTCCGAACATTTCGGCAAGAGCTTTTATGGACACATTTTGCCCGGTTCCTATATTGATAACCTCCCCCTTCCCGACCTTCGGACTTTCTGATGCAAGAATGTTTGCGGAAACCACATCCCGCACGTGAGTGAAATCGCGTGTGATGGTGCCATCGCCAAAGATTGTTATCGGTTCATTGTTTTTCCGCGCCAAGAGAAATCTACCGACGGCAAGTGCGTACGGACCTTCAGGATCCAGACCGGGACCATATACGTTGAAGTAACGAAGGCTTACGGTTTCAAGACCGTAAAGTCCTGGCCACATTGCCGCAAAAAGTTCACCAACGTACTTCTGTAGACCATATGGACTAGCGGGATTTGCCGGCATCGTTTCTATAAGAGGGAGCGTTTCTTGCGTACCGTATGCGGAACCAGACGAGGAGTACACGACACGTCGAACCTTCGCCCTTACGGAAGCTGTAAGCACAGACACTGTCCCTGTCACATTTTCATCGGTCGTCTCGACGGGGTGCTCGATGGAGTAAGGCACACGCGGTACGGCCGCGAAATGGAATACGGTATCCGCGCCTTCCATGATGCTCTGAATGTCGTCAGTGTGTCGTACGTCCTTCTCATGGATCGTCGCTTCCCTTGGGAGAGTCGCGCGGCGGAGAGAGGGGTCTCGATCAATGATATGTACTTCATGACCAGCCTCGCAAAGCACTCGAGACAGATTGCTTCCAATAAATCCAGCTCCTCCTGTTACTATCATTTTCTTTCTTGCCATATATCAAGTTCCACGTGCGCTGAGCACAATACGAATAGTCTGAAGGATAATAAATAAATCAAGAAAAAGCGAGCGACGTTTTAGATAGTAGAGATCGTACGAGAGCTTTGTCTTAGTCTCAACGGCATCTGCACCATGATGCGGATCTTTGTCGTGCTTGATCTGTGCCCAACCGGTAAGTCCAGGCGCCACGAGGTGTCGGGCGTTGTAGTACGGAATACGTGCACTATACTCTCTAGCCAAAGAAGGTAGTTCCGGGCGTGGCCCTACAAGCGAGAGTTCCCCTTTGAGGACATTCCATAACTGAGGCAATTCATCGACGCGAGACACTCGTAGCCATTTCCCTACACGAGTCACCGACAATTTCGTCTTACCGCCCACGCCATAGTCACCCTGATCGTTTCCAGTCATTGTTCTGAACTTCAAAACACGAAATGGTTTTTCATACTTTCCTATGCGCTCCTGCGTGATAAAGATAGAGCCGCCATCGTCAAATTTAATCGCAAGCATAACGAAAGGATAGAACGGAAGTGTAATAAGACCGATGGAGAGCGCACCGAAAATATCAATTGTGCGCTTCATGATGTCATAGATCGGCGTTGCCGTAACACTCGCGAGAATCCATTCGTACTGCACAAGAGATAATGGCACACGATCGAATACTTCTTGATACAACTCAACGATATCAACTACCGCAAATTGCTTCTTATTGAAGGCGGCGTTATAGATGATCGGTCGCGCTGATATGAACGCTTTGTCAGAAAAATCACCTACAAGAAATGTCATGCTATCCTCTTCTATCATGCGACACGCCTGCTGAATGACTTCGTATGACGGTGATTTCTTAGAGTCAACAACTTGCACAAAAGAGAACGGGCAAAGCGCGTCGCTCGCCACTTCCTCCGCAAGAGCCTGTGCGTCAGGTCCAGAGGCAATCAAGACACCCTTCAGCTTGCGCGGAAAGCGCATGCGCGGAAAAAGAGAGACGCGCCATGAATAGATAATCGCGAACGAAATGAAGAGGTAGAGAACCAAAATCGTTTTCGGTGCAAGTCCAAATGTTGGCACAAGAAAAAAGAAGACCGCGGCAAGCGTCATGTTTATTATTTGCGTCGAGAGAATATTCGCCGAAAGCTGGCTGCGAAAAATACGCGTGTGTTTTCCGTAAAGACCCGCGAGAAAAAAGATTACAAGCCAAAGAGCAAAAAGAATCGAGAATGGCCCGAGATGTTTGAAGAAAAGCTCCCAGCTCGGGATTTCCAGATAACGAAGCACAAGCGTCATCCAAAGTGCGATAGTAAACACCATCGCATCTCCCAAAAGGAGTAGAACGTACTCCCGCTTTGGGACCAGCGTCATACCTGCTAGTATGACACTAAATAAGCTATGGAACAAGCCCGCACACTAATTTTGGCGTCAATGTATTTGCATCCTCGTGTTTCTCTCAGGATCTGTACCTCTTCCGCAATAAATCTTTCTTTGCTGACTGATCCCAAACGAGTAACAGAACGCAACGCCAAAGTTAGTGTGCGGGCAAGCCTATAACCATTATGAAAAGAGGAAAGATACTGTATCTGATTACAAAGGCAACGTTTGGCGGTGCACAGAAATACGTTTATGACCTCGCAACTAGCTTACCAAAGGAGAGATTCGAACCAATCGTCGCATACGGAACACATGGAAAGCTCGCTGAAAACCTTTATTACTCAGGGATAATGATTCATCACCTCCCCTCTCTTGGGCGAGACATCGCGATCATTTCTGACATAAAGAGCTTTCTCGAGATATATCGATACATTAAGGAAACACGACCGGACGTTGTCCATCTGAATAGTTCGAAGGCCGCCGCCCTTGGCGCTCTCGCCGCACGTTTAGCAGGTGTCCGAAGTATCATCTTTACCGTCCATGGCTGGCCATTCAAAGAAGATAGACGTCTGCCTCTCCGACTCGGGCTATATCTTGTGAGTTGGCTCACAGCGCTTCTTAGTCATACGGTCATTGTCGTCTCAATATCTGACGACACAAAAGGAAAACGTATGTGGTTTGTACGTAAAAAGATTAACTACATTCATCTCGCTCTCAAAGCTCTTGAGACGTATACGAGAGCACAAGCGGAGGTATTACTGTTTGAGCATGCAGGTTTATTCCTTAATTCAATTCGTTTAGTCACAATCGCAGAATTAACACCAAATAAGGGTTTGAGATATGGAATCGAGATGATGAAAGAGCTTGAAGAGCATGCACCCCAGAAATATACGTATTCGATTATTGGAAATGGCGAGGAGCGTTCTTCTCTGCCTAATTATGCGGAAGAGCTAGGCGTTTCCCAATCAGTATCATTCGAGAGCCTTACACCAAATAAACCGCCAGAAAATCTCTCCACTGAGGCTTTCCGATACCTTCCAGCATTTGATATATTTATATTGCCTTCCATAAAGGAGGGCATGCCGTATGTTCTTCTAGAAGCAGCTGCGGCGGGATTGTCGATAGTTGCAACCGATGTAGTAAAGTCCGAAGCATCGAACATTCCGAATATTCAGATCGTCCCATCCAAATCAGGGCGTGCGCTCGCTAATGCTGTCGAGAAAATCTCACGAGACACGCTTGCTCAAGTACCATATGGGACGCATCTATTTAAACACATGCTCGACTCAACAATAGAACTATACGCCTAAACTGCTCCGACTAATTCCGTCTCATCTCGCGCTGATGGCATCGGCCTAGCGCGGCGCCGCATCCCCATTAAAATCCCGAGCGCTGCAAATTCAGTAATGAGATGTGAGCCGCCATAGCTCATAAATGGGATGGTGGTTCCTGTAATGGGCAGGAGCGCTACATTCATCCCCACATGAACTATGAATTGTGCAAGAAAGTAAATCGCTATTCCCGCCGCAAAGAGCGAATCGAAGTTATCCCGCGCACGCAGTGCAAATCCGAGTATTTGCATGAACACGACACCGAATAACCCGAAAAGAAGTAAGATGCCGACAAATCCCCACTCTTCAGCATATGCCGCAAATATGAAATCCGTCTCATATTCAGGAAGAAATCGGAGCTTCGACTGTGTTCCATACCCAACTCCCTTGCCGAGGAGCTCTCCGCTTCCAACGGCAATCATAGATTGATATGCGTTATACCCCGCTCCTTGAATGTCCGTCAGGGGGTGCAGGAAGGTCAGGACGCGCTGTTTTTGGTAGTCCGCGAGGCCATACTGCCACAAGCCGCCTGAGACAAGCATAGCGGCAACAAGGAGCGTAGCGAGGTGCTTCCATGAGATACCCGCGACCAAAACCACACCCATCCAGATAGAAGCAATGATGATTGCGCTTCCCAAGTCCGGCTGGAAAAAGACCAATAGTGACAACAAAAAAGCATAGAAACCAGAAATAAGGATATGGCGTACATGCGCTATTTCAATATGTCTCCGAGCGAAATACTTGGATAGAAGAGCGATGAGAATGAGTTTTGCAGGATCAGACGGCTGGAACGCAAACAATCCGAGATCGAGTCTGGTCTGTGCACCTTTGATGATGGTACCAAAAAAGAATACGAGGCCGAGAAAAAGCACCACTCCCATGTAGAGTGCGACAACAACGGGCGTGCGTTGAAGAAAACGATATTCCGGAATACTCGCGACAAAGAATACAAGAATGGCAATCCCTATCCAAACAACCTGCCGTTCGAAAAAGGCATTTTGTCCTGAAAAAGAATGCATGGTCACGAGTCCCAACAACGATATCGCGATCGCAGCTGTTAATAAATACCAGTCAATATGCGAAAATATGCGGAGTCTCCCGTCCGTAGCAGACTTCAGTCTGGAAATCATGATAATCGGCCAATCTCAGCGAAAGTAAGTGGGTGGTAAAAGTGGAAGTATATCAAGACGACCAACCGTAAAACGAAAGGCCTCAGGCCATGTGAACACGATCTCACGCTCCGCACCTGCCGCGATACGCGGAAGAAGCGTTTCGGAAGCGGCAAAAGCGTTCCCTGCCGTGTCGAATACAACCGCGACGAAAGAAGTGTTTGTTATCTCCGCCACAGATTCGTTCTCAATGAGTGCGGCCAAGCGTGGTGATGTGGTTGTGTCGTATATTTGTTTTTCTTGAACGGTGAACGCTTCTGTCGTGTCTGTCATATGCTCCCAAACTAAAGGTTCTGTAAACTCAAAATATGTGCGGGCTACTACGCGATTTCCTGTATCGATTGCGCCCTCGAAAACGGGTGTTAGACCGCCAGGCATTATAAATGTTGTCCCCTCGCGCTCGGCGACAAGGATGTTGCGCTCATCGTAGAGTCTGAAACGGTATGCTACTTTCTGTACCCCTGCTTCACCGTTGGGATTCTCAATATAGGCGACTGCTCCACGCTCCCCTCCACGCACTTGGAAGCTGCGCGACCACAAGACAGCATGCGGCGTAAGATAACGTTCATCAAGAAGCTGGCATGGACCGCCTTTATCAATCGCCGTTTCCTTTTGGTTCCGTTTACCGTCGAAACAAGAAGATGGTTCATAGAGCCATAGCGCAAGCGGAACCCCAAAAATCACTGCAAAAAATAGAAAAATCGCACTAAGATACATTCCTCTCCTCTTTGATGCCCAGGACATAGGAACAGTTTACAGTGAACAGTAGACAGTGAACAGTGGTTGACAGTATTGGAGTACGATGTCGCCTTTTGACCAGGAGGTAATCGCCATGTTCTTGAGAAAACAACCACGCGAGCCCAGCAGGCTCGAAACCCATGAAGAGTCACTCATACTCTCCCAGTGGTCGCTACCCGTACCGGATACCGCCGTCGGCAAGAACGGGCGGGAGCGAAGACAATGCGTGCGGTCTTTGTTCCTGTCCGCAAGCAAACAGATGTGGGACGAAGCCTAAAGACGGTCGCGGGAAAGAGAAAGAGACCGTCGCGTAGTCTTCGAGGCACGAGACACGTCTATGCAACTCTATACGAGAATGATCCGCCGCATCTTCGGCAACTCGCTTGTCGACTGCGCCATTCGGTGACAATAGTAGCAGTCTATACGCTAAAAACCCCGCACCTTTGGTGCGGGGTTTTTCTTTTGAGCGTTCTGCGCTGGCGCCGACCTACTCTCGCATGCATGACTACCACCCCGGTACCACAACGCTACGCGTTGGCTACGGGGCAGGTCGGCTTAGTCCGTTGCCGTGCCTGGCCCGTAGGAAGCTTTGCTTTCCTGCTGGGCTCCCCGTAGTAGAAATCTCATTTCAGTGCTTTGTGCTAGCGCCGAGCTACTCTCGCCTTTCGACTACCATCGCCTCTGGAGGGCTTAACTGCCGTGTTCGGAATGAGAACGGGTGTGACCCCTCCGACAAAGCACTAGCACAAAACACTGAAGAAATAATTTCCGCTGATTTCACTACGGGGCACCGTCGGAATGCCTGGCCCGGTAGGAAGCTTCGCTTTCCTACCGGTCAGAACGGGTGTGACCCCACCGCCGAAGCACCAGCACAGAACGCTCAAACCTGTTGTACTGCATTATGCAGACACAACAAACATGGCGTTCTGTTCGTCAAATTTGAAAAGAGCGACACAAAAATCTTAAGAAAGTCACGCGACTCTCACAATTCCTTTCGAGAGTTCTGTCGACTTATTAGTACGCCTCGGCTCAAGAGATTACTCCCCTTCCACCTAGCGCCTATCAACGTGGTCATCTCCCACGAGTCTCAACGATTCCTAATCTTGGAGTTGGCTTCCCGCTTAGATGCTTTCAGCGGTTATCCGTTCCCGACATAGCTACGGGGC